>DASPGQ010000790.1 GCA_035620555.1 Vicinamibacteria bacterium | reverse complement strand
CGCGTCTGGAGCTTTCACACCATCCCCCAGGACGGAGAGCCCGGAAACGAGACCTGGGAGGATGAATCCTGGTCCTATACCGGCTCGACGAATGTCTGGGCGCCCTTTTCCATCGACGCCGAGCGCGGACTCGTGTACCTGCCGGTGGGAACGCCCAACAACGATTTCTACGGCGGTCACCGGAAGGGCGACAACCTGTTCGCCGAATCGATCGTCTGCCTCGACGCCCGGACGGGAAAACGTGTGTGGCACTTCCAGATCGTTCACCATGGCGTTTGGGACTACGACCTCGCCTCCCCGCCGAACCTCGTCACGCTCTCGGTCGAAGGAAGACGAATCGACGCCGTCGCGGTCGTCGCGAAGACCGGCTTCACCTACGTGTTCGACCGCGTCACGGGAAAGCCAGTCTGGCCGATCGAGGAGCGTCCCGTTCCCGGAAGCGCGGTCCCGGGCGAGCGCCTGTCCAGAACGCAACCCTACCCGACCAAGCCGCCGCCTTTCGCGCGACAGGCCTTCACCGAGGACGATCTCATCGACTTCACGCCGGAGATCAAAGCGAAGGCGTTGAAGGCGGTTTCGGGCTATCGGCTCGGGGCAATGTTCGATCCGCCCTCGCTCGAAGGCACGGTCATTCTGCCCGGCGTCTGGGGCGGGGCGAACTGGGGCGGCGCGGCCTTCGATCCCGATACCGGTCTGCTCTACGTGAGGAGCATCGACTGGCCGTTCATCTTCAAGCTCGGACCACCCGAACCGGAAACCGCGGACGCGGATTACGTCATCGCCGGCGTTCCACCGCTCGAAGTGGAGGGACTTCCGATCCACAAGCCACCGTACGCGACGCTCACCGCCATCGACCTGAACCGCGGTGAGCACGCCTGGCAGATTCCCCTGGGCGACATGCCCGCCCTTCACGAGCATCCGCTCCTCGAAGGGATCGACGTCCCCCCGACCGGCGAAGCCCCGCCGCAGCACGGGCAGTCGGGACCCGTGGTTACCGCAGGCGGACTGGTGCTCATCAGCGGCTCGAGCCCCTATCTCTACGCCTTCGACAAGTCGACGGGTGAGCTTCTCGTCAAGACTGAGCTCGACGGAGGCGGTGGATTTGGAAGCCCGATGACCTACCTGTCGCCTTCGGGACGGCAGATGATCGTCATCGCCACGTCGAAGAGTCGGGGCGAGGACGCGAAGCTCATGGCGTTCGCGCTCCCGCAGTAGCAGGCTGATGAAAAAGTACAGTCCAGCCTGCGCGAGCGGAGCGAGCCCGGCGCGCTTGCCGCGCCGTAAGCAGCCCGAGCCGTGGCGGAACGATCGATTACGGGTCCCGCCACGGCACTGAGCACTCTAGCGGCGATAGACGACCTCGCCTTCGAAGATCGTCATCTGACACTTCAACGTCTCGAGCTCTTCCGTCGCGACGCTGTAGATATCTTTGTCCCAGACCGCGATGTCGGCATATTTCCCGACTTCGAGCGAGCCGATCTCGTCCTCGAGGAACATCTGACGCGCGGCCCAGCGGGTGTGGGAGCGAAGCGCCTCGCGAATGCCGACGGCTTCTTCGGTCCCGTAGGGATTCTTGCCGTAGACGCCGAGAAGCGTCTCGCGAGCCACGGAGGCCCAGAGCCCATAACGAGCCGGGAATGGCGTCACACTGAAATCGGACCCGTTCGCCCAGGGAATGCCCTTGGACAGGAACGTCTTGAACGGATTCAAACGCAGGGCGCGCTTCGGGCCGAAGTTCCCCGCGTAGGTGTCGCCGATCCACCACATGAACGTCGCCGAGGGCTCGGGGTAGGCCGCGTCGTACTTCTCTTCGAGCTCAGCCATCAGGTCGATGGCCCGATCCGTCGGAATGTTCGCGTGAATGATCCCGTGACGCAAACCGCGAACCGGGTTCGCCTCGAGCGCCTCGGCGTAGGAGTCCATGGTCCAGTCGATGGCCCGATCTCCGATCGAATGGATGCTCATGTGGAGCCCGGCGTCGTGGTACATACGGACCTGCCGGCGCAGGACGTCGGGGTCGGTCACGGGGTAGCCGCGGTTGCCGGTGTCGACCTCGGTCGCGTTCTTGTTCCAGTCGTCGTGAAGCCATGCCGTGCGCGCGCCGCCGCTTCCATCGATCATGAGCTTGATCCCGCCGGAGACGAGATGGTCGTCACCGGTGGTGATGTACGGTTTCGTGAACGGAGCGACGCGGTCGACGAGCGCCTCGGCGGACTCGATGTCGGGGCCCGAGCGCCACAAGACGAACACCCGCACGGGAAGCTCGCCCTCTGCCAGCACCTCTTGATAGGCCTTCCAGGTTTCGAGACCGATCCCGGGATCCTTGAGGCCCGTCATCCCTTCTTTGTTGAACTCCCTCGCGATGTGAGCGATGCCCTTTTTTCTCTGCTCGAAGGTCGCGTCGGGGATCAACGAGCTCACGAGCGACTGTGCCGTCTCTTTGAGAACACCCGTCGGCTCGCCGTTGTCGTCGCGATCGATCGTGCCGCCGAAGGGGTCGGGAGTGTCCCGGCTGATATTGGCCATTCGCAACGCCACCGAGTTGGCCACGGCGTAGTGGCCCATCGTATGGGTGAGAAACACCGGGTTGTCGGGTGAGACCGGATCCAGGTCTCGGGCGTAGATGTAGCGCCGCTCGAGGAGCTTTCCTTCGTCCCATCCGCGGCCTTCGACCCATTGCCCGGCGCCGACCGCATCCACCTGCTCTCTGACTTTTTCGGCCGCGCCCTCGACGCTTTCGATATTCGGATAGCTCAAGTCCAACACGTAGAGCGACGACAACCCCCCGCTGGCGAAATGGCAGTGCATGTCGAGAAGACCGGGCGTGGCCGTAAGCCCTCGGAGGTCGATTCGCTCCGTATCGGGCCCGACCAGCGCTGCGATCTCGTCGTTGGTCCCGACCGCCACGATGCGGCCGCTGCGGATCGCGAGGGCCTCGACCACCGAATCGCGAGCGTCCACGGTAATAATGTTACCGTTCACCAGCACCCGATCGGCATGGAGCGCTCCTTTCGCCGTGGAACTCCCGAATACGACACTTCCGAACGCAACCAGCGCGAAAGCGCTGAAGTAACTTCCCGGCCTCGGATCCACAAAGAGCATGATTGCCTCCCGGCGATTGAAAAACACCGTTCACGATAGGTCAGCTCGTCCCGCGCCGGCAACTGGCCGCAAGCGGTGTGCTCCGTTCGCAAATGTGGTAGAACGGGCAATGCCCAACACAAAAAAGACGGCCGTATCTCGTCGATCGAAGGCGACTTCGAGGCGGAATGCAGCCAGGAAGAAGCCCGCGATCTCGAAACGAAAATCCTCCGCGCGAGCGCCCGCCAAGACTCGAAAGGCCGGACGCAGAAAACCGACCGCGGGGGGCAAGCCGACGAAGACCGTCAAGAAGACCCGCGCGATCCGGCGCCCGGTGAGTCGCGTCAAGAAGAAAGCAAGGTCGAAGCGACCGGGTTCCAGGCAAAGGTCGTCGGGTATTCCGGTTTACCTCCTGTCGGTGGGAATCGAGAACGTTCGATGTTTCGGACCTTCGCAGACCCTCGAGCTCTCGGACGGTAAGAACCCCTACCCATGGACCGTCGTCTTCGGAGACAACGGCTCGGGAAAGACCACGCTCCTCCAGGCGGTCTGCGGCATCGCCTCGACGCTGCAGGATCGCAAGGAGGTCCCGTCGTTCATTCGGTACAACTGGTGGCCCCAGCGCCGCACCAACAAGACGACGGTCGTGAGCGCCGCCGTGCTTCTCCGGCCCCGGGAGGTCGCCCAGTTCTCGGTGCGCTACGCGCCGGAACGTCGTCGGCAGAGCCCGCCGCCTCGCTGGGATTTCAATCGCGACGGCTCGCTCAACTATTTCGGCTACGGAGCGTCGCGACGCTATGGGAACACCGCGGACTCGGGCCGCAAGCCGCTCGAATCCTCGGGCGACGAGAGCCTCTTCGTCGAAGACGCGGATCTCCTGAACGCGGAAGAGTGGTTCGTTCAGATGAGCCACTTCGGTCCAGCACGTCGTCAACTCCGGGAGGCACGCGCCGCCAACAAGGTGCGCGATTTGCTGAAGCGTGTGTTGCTCGACGTGGACGACATTCGGATCGCGTCGCGCCAGGGTCGCGCGGTCGTCGAGTTCAAGTCCCGTTACGGTTGGGTACCGCTGCACGACCTCAGCATGGGCTATCGCACCCTGATTGCCTGGATCGTCGATCTCGCCCGTCGCCTCTACGTGCAGAACCCGAGAAGCGCCAATCCGCTCGGGAGCCCGGCCGTCGTGTGCGTCGATGAGATCGACCTCCATCTGCACCAGCGCTGGCAGCGCAACCTGATGACTTTTCTCTCGGAGGTGTTTCCCAAGACTCAGTTCATCTGTACCGCGCACAACCGCGCGGTAGCTCAGGCGATGCCGCGTGAGGCGAACCTCGTTCTCCTGCGGCGCAGGGGCGACCACGTGGAAATCCATAATCAGGCGGCCGAGCTCCTGGAAGGCGTGCGCTAGCGCTACGAGTAAATCGCGACGGTGGGATCGTAGAGGCCGGACGCGCTCGGCGTCAGCGCACCTCGTCCACGGTGCTGGTTCCGACGAGCGGGCTCCACTCGTCTAGATCCATCGGCAAGACCACGGTGAACGTCGACCCTTTGCCCGGCTCGCTCTCTACCAGGATCTCGCCCCGGTGGTCCTGGACGATCTGGTAGCAGATCGACAGTCCCAGACCGGTTCCCACCCCGACCCCCTTGGTAGTGAAACCGGGATCGAAGATCTTTCTGAGGTGCTCCGAGGAAATCCCCCAGCCGGTATCGCTCACCACGATGTGCACCCGCGCGTCGCGAACGAAGGTCTGGATTCGGATCTCTCCTTTTCCATGGATTGCCTGGCGCGCGTTGTTCAAGAGGTTGAGGAAGACCTGGTTCAGCCTTCCGGGATAGCAGGAAATCGGGGGAACATCCCCGTAGTCGCGCTTGACGACGATATTGTGCTTCAGCTCGTGGTGGATGAGGGCGAGCGTGTCCTCGAGCCCTTCGTGAATGTCGGCCTTCTTCAGCTCGGCCTGGTCGAGCCGGGCGAAGCTCCGCAGGCGCCGCACGATCTCGGTGACCCGCTGCGTGCCGCTATCGATGACTCGATTCGCCTCCTGGACGAGCTTCAGCGCCGACTGGAGCGACGGGCTCGCGTCCACGATGCCAGGATGATCCTCGTTGAGCGTTGACTCGAGCTTTCGCAATGCGCGAACCAGGGTGTCGTGCATGCTGCTGATGGCTCCGACCGGCGTGTTGATCTCGTGTGCGATTCCGGCGACGAGCGAGCCCAGGGAGGCCATTTTCTCCGACTGCACGAGCCGTGACTGCGTCTCCCGGAGCTCCTGGTTCGCACGTGCCAGATCTTCGAGGACTTCTTTCATCCGAGTGAAGTCATGGGCGACGCCGACGATCTCACGGGGTCGGCCGTCTCCGTCGCGAAGCACGGACGCGGTTGCCACCCACCAGTGCCACGATCCGTCCCGGTGGCGGAAGCGGTACTCGTATCCCGAGAACCGCTCTCCGCCCTCGAGACCGTGATCGAGCCAATGCTGCGCCCGCTCGATGTCTTCGCGGTTCATCATGGGGAAGAGGGTGTTCCCCAGAACCTCCTCGACGGGGTACCCCGTGGCGTCGGTGAACTTTGGAGAAAGGTAGGTCAGCCGACCGTCGACTGCCATCGAGAAGATGACGTCGTTCGCGTTCTCGACCAGGGAGCGGAAGCGCTCCTCGCTGAGGCGCAGCGCCTCGGCGGCGCGTTTCCGGCCGAGGTATACGCCGACCATCTCTGCCGCCGTCTCGAGAGAGCGGATGTCCGCTTTGCTCCACTCGCGTTCCCGTTCGAGGTCGAGAAAGCCGAGAAACCCGTGCCACGCACCGTCGACGAAGAGGGGGAGCGCGAGGATGGATTTGACATTGAGGTCAGAGAGCAGCACCCGTTCGCTTTCCGGAAGAGAGGCCACCACACCGCCCACGCAGTTGTCGGCGGAGAGCTCGTCGCGCCACCTTTCGAGCCGGCTGTATGGGATCGACGCCGTACCGGCATACGCTCCCGCGTCCCGCTCGATCCCTTCCGCCATGATTTCACAGAGGGGCCTCATCGACAGTCCGGCGGTCGCGTCCTCGAAGTTTTCGAATAGGTAGATACCCGAGGCCTCGGTTGGCTCGAGGAGATGCCGGAGGGCTTCGGGGAGAGCACTCGAG
>DASPGQ010000789.1 GCA_035620555.1 Vicinamibacteria bacterium | reverse complement strand
AGGGGGGATCGAAGGAGATCACGTACTTCGCCGCCGCCACGCCGACGAAGATCTCCCCGTCGAACGCAATGTTGACCGAGCTCGCTACGATCTTTCTATTCCCGGCTCTCTTCCATGTACCCAGCGTGTCGCTGAAAGACTCGCCGATGACCCCGAGGCTCAAGAACTGTTCGGACAGGATTACGGTCACGTTGCCGTCGCGGCCAAGCTGCAGGATCACGGCGTCGTCCCCGCCGTTCGACAAATACGTCCCCGCGACTCGTTCCCCGAACTCGGATCGATTCTCGGCGATGGCCAAGCCAACGGCCGATGACAAGACGAACGTTGCGGTCGAAACGAGTAAAACGAGCTGGCGCATCACAGTCTCCTTTCGGGGTCTCAGTCCACACCGCGGCCTCTTCAGAGCGAAATTTGAATCGCGCGCTCCGCCGAGCCTTACGGCGGACCAAGGATGGGTTTTTTTCCTTCCAACCCGGTCGAATTCTAAACCAGGTAATGCAGGCGATGCTCGCCAGCTCCGCAGAACGAAGCATCGCTGTTGGTCCGGTTCGTTTGCGCGCAGGGATTCCCCTACAACGTACCGATCCGGTACGCCGACATGGGTCGCGGCGACTCACGGAAGAAAGGCCAACCGAGCTCGATAACTCGTTCCCACCATGGAGTTTGCCTTATCCCACTGGCACTTTCTGACGTCCGGCCTTCCCAAGATTCGACAACCCGAGCGTCTCGTTCTCTGGCATGCGACTTGCGTAAGCACAACCAGAACCGATCCGTATGAGCGCGGTGCTGGCAACCCCAAGATCTACTTAGAGGACCAACCTGAAAGAGAAACTCGGAGAAATACTCGTCGGCTGCGGGCTCATTACTCAGGAGCAACTCGAGGAGTGCCTCGAGTGTCAGCGAGAGGAGCGAAAGCGGCTGGGCGCGATCGTCGTCGAAAAGGGTTATGCCAAGGAAATCGACATCGCCCGCGCCCTGGCGAAGAGGCTCGCCCTGCCGTTCGTCGACCTGAGCTCGACGGACATCGAGGCCGAGGCGGTCGCCGCCGTCGACGAGAAACTGGCGCGAAAGCACCAGGTGTTTCCGATCAAGCTCGCCGAGAAGGGCATCAGTCTCGCGATGTCCGACCCGCTGGACATCTACGCGCTCGAGGACGTCCGCTTCCACACCGGGCACGAGGTTCTTCCGGTCATCAGTCTGTCGAAAGCGATCAACGCGGCGATCAATCGGCACTACAACGTTGCCGAGACGCTGAACGCTCTCATCGGGGACATGCCTCCCCAGTCGATAGCGATCGAGGTCATCAACAAGGGCGAGCCGCGGCTCGATGAACAAAAGCTCCGCCGGTTGAGCGAGGCCCTCCCGGTGGTGCGCGTCGTCAATCTCATCCTCGCCGAGGCCATCCGGGAAAAAGCGAGTGACATCCACATCGAGCCCGGAGAAAAGCAGCTCATGGTTCGCACCCGGGTGGACGGAATCCTGCAAAACCGGATGACGCTCCCGAAATGGATCCAGCCGGCGGTGACTTCTCGAATCAAGATCATCTCTCGACTGGACATTGCCGAGAAGCGGCTTCCTCAAGACGGCCGGCTCCAGGTGCGCATCGACGGTCAGCGGATCGATCTTCGTATCTCCACCCTTCCCGCGAAGCACGGTGAGAAGGTGGTCATTCGTGTTCTCCCACGAACCGCGCTTCCGTCGCTCGAGAAGCTCGGGATGGACGAAGAGACGCTCTCGACGTTCCGCGAGCTCGTGAACCAGCCCCAGGGCGTGGTGCTCGTAACCGGGCCGACGGGCAGCGGCAAGACGACGACTCTGTACGCCGCGCTCGGCGAGATGAAGGTCCGCACGCTGAACATCGTCACCCTCGAGGACCCGATCGAGTTCGGAATCGATGCGATCAATCAGGTGCAGATCAACGAGAAAGCCGGCCTCAGTTTTGCCGTCGGGCTCCGTTCGGTGCTGCGTCAAGACCCGGACGTGATTTACGTCGGAGAAATGAGAGACGAGGAGACCGCTTCGGTGGCTCTGAAAGCGTCGCTGACCGGGCACCTGGTGCTCTCGACTTTGCATACGAGCACGGCGTCTTCCGCCGTCGCGCGCCTGGTCGACATGGGCATCCCTCCGTACCTCGTGGGCTCGGCGGTGACCGCGGTGTTGTCGCAAAGGCTCCTCCGTGTCATTTGCGAGCATTGCAAGGTGCCCACTTCGTATACCGACAGCGAGCTGGCTGGGCTCAAGACGATCCTGACGCGACGCCACAAGACGGACTGGCGCGTGGCTTTTCACCCGAGCGTGGGGCGAATCGAGTCGGGACATTTCAAGGCGTGGGTCGACAAGCTACTGACCGTCAACCGACCCGCGAGGTCGCTGCAGCTCTACGAGGGTGAAGGCTGTTCGGAATGCTCCGGAACCGGCTATTCGGGTCGCACCGGCGTCTTCGAGCTCCTTCGGGTCACCCCTTCGGTACGGGAGCTCATCTACCACAAGGCCTCCGAGGACAAGATCATCAAGGCCGCCGAGAATTTCGGCATGCGGAGTCTTCTGCACAAGGCCTGTGACCGGCTCATCGCCGGCGAGACATCGCTCGAAGAGGTCGTTCGCGTGATGGCGACCGAGCGAACCAATGAGCTCATCTGCAAGCGGTGCGGAGCCGAGCTGGAGTCCGACTTCGTTGGCTGCCCCTACTGCGGGCTGTCGAGTTTGCCGTCCTGCCGCTCGTGCGGCCACCGGATCGAGCCCGAGTGGAAGTTCTGCGCCTACTGCAGGCAGCCGCTCGAAGTCCGCGCCTCGGCCCCTGGGTTTGGCCAGAGCGGATAGCGTCCTTCCGCCTCTTTCTCCCGAAAAAAGCCGAACGCGTCCGTCTTCACTATCAGGGAGCCGACGCTCGGGACCCATGAGATCCCGGCGAATCGGAGGGTCGATGAGGAAGAAGTGGGAGATGCTGGTAGGCAGATTCCTTCGGATCGCGAATCAGGTCGGCGAAGGCCTTGCGACCGCCCACGAACGCGGCATCGTCCGTCGTGACGTGAAGGCGGAGAACATCCTGGTCGCGAAGGGCGAGCCGGTCGAGCTGGACTTCGGCTATCGGGTCGCTCCCTCGAGTCGGGCGAAGCGGAGGTAATGATACCGACCGGTTCCCGTCAACCGTCGGGGTCAATCGTCGCGTCCACGCATTCTCGAAGCAACCGACTCTTATCTCCTTATATAATGCAGCTGCCGCCAGAACCGTCGCTACGGTTTCCACTCGCTTTCTTGGGATACGCCCGGGGAGAAGATTGTGACAGGGATATCACGCACGAAGAGACCGGGACCGCCGTGGGCGTCCCACCCGACTCTCAGACACAGAGCCGCTGGACTTCTGGCTTCGATGCTAATGCTTGCTTTGGGTGGGTGCTGCGATCAAGCCATTCTGACGAACCAGCTGCCTCAAGGGCAGGTGGGCGGTGCCTATTTTGCTTCCCTGCGAGCCGAATGCGACGTCGGCCAGTGGTTCCTGATCTCGGGAACTCTTCCACCCGGCGTGGGTTTCAACGACGAAGGGGTCATCAGCGGCGTCCCGAGCCGCGCGGGAATCTTCACGTTCACCGTGGGCGTCACCAAGACAGGGAGCGTCGCCCCCTCGGACGTAAACGTCTCGAAGGGATTCGAGATCGTCGTCGTCGAATAGCGCCCGGCTGGCCCCGGCGGAGGGGGGCGTGCCTCCGGAAACATCGTACGCGCAAGCCGCGAAGCAGGCTAAATGCGACAGTTGAAAATACGCCAGTAACTGTCGTATTATTGCTTCGTGGTATCTGACGAATACTCAATCGGCGAGCTGGCCAACCTCGGCGGTGTTTCCAGGCGCACGGTTCGTTATTACGTTCAGGAGGGACTCATCCCTCCTCCGCACGGTTTGGGCCGGGGAGCGCGGTACGACCGCGCCCATCTCGAGCAGCTCTTACGTGTGAAAGCTCTGCAGGAGCGCGGACTTACGCTCGACGAGGTTCGGCGAGCGATTGGCTCCAAGCAGGAGCTGCCCGCGTCCGAGGTCGTACCCGAGCACATCTCGAGGTCTCACTGGACCCGTGTCGAGATCCTGCCCGGGCTCGAGCTTCACGTTTCGAGCCGGCACCGGATTCCATCCCCCGCCCAGCTCGACGAGCTCGTCCACTGGTGCCGACGTCATTTCCATCAAG
>DASPGQ010000788.1 GCA_035620555.1 Vicinamibacteria bacterium | reverse complement strand
GCCAGATCAATCTCGTGGATGACCGCACGATCGAGGAAGTGCGTTCGCGCTACGAGGAGTTTTTCGCGACCCAGCAAGCGATACTCCGGAGCCGAACCCTCGCAGAACGCGTCAGCGACGAGCTGAATCTGGCTCAGCTGCCGCTCTTCCCAGACAGGAGTCGCGGCGCCAACGACCACTTGGCCAAGATGCGCCGCACCGAGACCCTGCTGGATATGCTTCGCGTCGCTCCAGTGGCCAATACCCAGCTCATCGAGATCAGCTTCGTCGCACCCGAGCCCGAGCTCGCGGCCCAGCTCACCAATACTTGGGCCGAGCAGTATGTGGCTTACAGCAGCCAGTCCGTCTCGGGAGTGGCGCGCATGACATCGGATTTCATTCGGGGTGAGATCGAGAAACTGCAAAAGAGCATCAAGAAGAAAGAAGCCTTGCTCCAGGAAAGCAGTGAAAAAGGAGACTTCGTCATCGTCGAGGAGCGGGCGAACACGGTTGTTCAACAGCTCGGGGAGATGACCACCAGGCTGACACAGGTGCAGGCCGCTCGCGCCCAGGCCTGGGCCCATTATCGAAGTCTGCAGGAGGAGGACGCCGAGTCGCTTCCCGACGTTTTGAACAATCCGGCGATCCAGGATCTCAAACGGGAAAAGGCCGAGCTGGAGCGTCGTTACACCGAGCTGGCGAGCCGGTTCAAAGAGAACTACCCCGACGTCCAACGAACCCGAATTGCCCTAGATAGAGTGGAGGAGCGCCTTCGGCAGGAGACCGAGGAAGTGGCGGGCCAGGTCATTGGAGCGGCGAGGGTCCGCTACGAGACGGCGCTTCGGGAAGAGGCCCTGCTCCAAAGAGACCTGGAACAACAAAGGCAGCGAACTCGCGACCAGGACACGGTAGCGGCCGACTACCGGCAGATCAAGGTAGAGCTGGATAACGAACGCGCGGTCCTCGAGCAGCTGTTGAGGCGGCAGAGTGCCACCGGCCTCACAGCCGAGCTGGGTGAAAGACAGCAGATGATGGTTCGCCTCGTGGACAAGGCCGTCGTTCCGACCGAGCGCCACAGTCCGAGGCACGAGATCAACCTCTCGATCGGCACGATACTGGGCTTGGTGCTTGCGGTCGGGATTGCATTCGTTCTCCACGGTCAGGACACCAGTTTGTTTACCGCGGCCGACATCCGCCGTCTCGGCTTGCCTTATCTCGGGTTCTTTCCTCGCGACCCGTCGCGAGACGTAACCACGGCCGCGGCCCCTCCCAACTTCGCCTCGAGTGAGCGAGCGAAGTTCCTCGCACTTCTTCTGCTCAGGCCGGGGACACCGAGACGAACGGTCCTCGTGACCAGCTCGACCGAGGGCGAGGGGAAGACATTCGTCGCGACTCAGCTGGCAGTTTGTCTCGCCCAGCTGGGGAAGAGAGTTCTCTTGGTGGACGCCAACCTTCGTTCCCCCCGCTTGGATGCCGCTTTCGGTTTGCACTATCAAGTGGGGTTGAGCAGCGTTTTGACGGGGAACGACGCCGTCCAGACCGGTTGTGTCCCGAGCACGGAAGTCCCGGGGCTGTACCTCATGCTCGCGGGTCCTCCTACGCCCGCGCCGGCGGAGTTGCTGAGCTCGCAGACCATGGATGAGACACTCAAGGAATGTCGAGATCGGTTCGACCTGATCGTGCTCGACTCCGCCCCCCTCCTGCCGGTCGTCGATTCGCACGTACTCGCCCACAAGTGCGACACCATCGTGCTCGTGACTCGAAGCGGGGCCCGGCGCGACACGGTTATCACCGCGAGGAAACTCATCGAAAGCGAGAATGGAAAGATCACCGGCATCGTCCTCAACGACATCGACGTGGGAGACGAAGGGGTGAAACAAGGCCGTAGCTACCCGAAGTCTTACGGTTACGGATACGAGCGCTCGACGGGGAATGGGCGGGCAGTCGCCCCGCCTTCGGACGTCGAGAATCGTCATTGACCAAGCCGCAGGGGACTGAAACCCCGCTAGAGCAATCGGTGGGGCGGTAATTTACCGAGCCAAGCCACTGAACTACTTGACACGCGTGCCGCATCGTCTTATAACGTGTGTGCTTAGCCTCTGGGTTGGGATTAAGCTTGCGCCCCCTCCGCAAATCGGGGAAGTCTGACACTGAGCCCCCAAGTCGCATGGTTGCGACGGGTGCGTGCCCCTCCGGTTCCCGACGCGGCAGCAAGGTGAGTGCGAGTGATAGTAAAACGCGTGAGGCAACTCATCCCATGGCTCTTCCGACAGGAGCGATCATTTGGGAAGGTTCTGACCTCGATTCTTCTGTCGATGTTCTGCGCGGCCGCGGGCTGGGCCCAGGAGGCGTCGGAAGTCTACCTGGTCCGTAGCGTTCCCGGAGAAGAGCTGGAGTTGGAGAACGAAGCGGTTGTCGCTTTCTCGGCCCGTGCCGGGTCGTTTCTGGTTCTCAGCTCGGAGGGTCCGTCCGCGTCTTTTTCCGGTGTCGGGTTAGCGAGTCGTCTGGGGGCGGTAAGTGACCGCGTTTCCCTGCGGGCGACGATCCGCAATCCGCTGAACGCGACTCTGGACCATCGTGGCAATCGCCTCCTCGCCATCGTGGACGGGGGTGTGGCTTCACTGGGGGCGGGAGCCACGGGAGGGGTCGATCCCGATGAGCGCTGGACCTACGTGAGCGAGCGCCTGGAGGTCGAGAACCCTTCGGGACTCACATCGGATCCAGTGAGCGGCCGGGTCTATGTGTTGGATGGCTCGGGGCCGCGGGTCGTCACTCTGGCCCCGGTGGCTGGAGGTGGTTTGGTAGCGGTCGGGACGATGGATTTGGGCCAAAGCGGCCTCGGAGCGCTCAGTGGCCTCGCCTTCGAGCCTTCGAGCGGGCATCTGTATTCGCTGAGCGCCGGTGGGGATCGGCTGTACGCCGTCACGCCGAGCGGCGTCGTGGCTGGGAGCTGGGACGTTTCCCGTCTGCGGCTCGGGAATGTGCGGGGAATGTTCTTCGCTCCGAGCGCGGATGCGACGGACGATCCCTCGATTTGGAACCTGTACATCTCGAGAGAAACCTCGAGAGCTCGGGTTCGTCGCCGAGCGGCTTTTGGTCCGCCGACGGGTAGCGAGCCGTCGAGCAGGACCGACCTTCTCGAGATCTCGATGACCGCGCCACCGGCGCCGATGGCTATCGCGTCCAAGGGGACGCTGGTTCAGACGATCCTCAGCCAGAATTTCTCTCCCCCGAGTCCCGATTCGTCGGGGGTTACCTGGGACAGCCATCGTGGCCAACTCATGATGAGCGATGGCGAAGTCAACGAGATGAATATCTACGACGGGGCGAACGTCTGGGAGTTTACGACGACCGGTTCGGTCATGAACTTCTGGAATACCTTGTCCTTCTCGGACGAGCCGACAGGGATCGCGTTCAATCCCAACAACCTTCACCTGTTCTTTTCCGACGATACCGGCAGTCGGAGCGTCTATGAGCTGAATCCGGGGCCGGACGAGCTCTACCGGACGTCGGACGACATCGTGACTTCCTTCAAGACGGGAGACTACGGAAGTACGGATCCCGAGGGCGTCACCATCGACCCTGTCGCCGGGGTTCTCTATGTGGTGGACGGCGTCAACCGCGAGGTCTACCGTGTGCATCCCGGGCCCAACGGGCTGTTCGACGGGGTCACATCGGACGATCAGGTGACGCATTGGGACACGCTCGGCGATGGGCTCGACGACCCGGAAGGAATCGCCTA
>DASPGQ010000787.1 GCA_035620555.1 Vicinamibacteria bacterium | reverse complement strand
GTTCCCGAGCCCGGTCTGGTGCTCGGGATCTGGATCTTCTCTGGTCTTCTGGTGCTCGCCGGGGCCCTCGCGCTTGCCGAGCTCGGAGCCATGCTCCCTCACTCGGGCGGACTGTACGTCTACATGCGCGAGGCCTATGGTCCGTTCTTCGCCTTTCTCTACGGCTGGACGGTGATGCTCGTCGTCATCCCGGGCTCGGTCGCGGCGCTCACGACGGCGTTTCTTCTCTACCTGGGACACTTCGTGCCGATGACGACATGGGTCTCGAAGGCGGTCGGGATCACCGTCTTGCTGTTCCTCGCTCACGTCAACGCGCGCGGGGTGCGCGCCGGGGCGAACGTCCAGAACGCGTTCACGTTCCTCAAGACGGCGAGCCTCGTCGGGCTCGTCGCCGTGGCGCTCGTGACTCGGCGTGGCAGCGCCGAGAACTTGCTTCCCCTGTGGCCGCAAACCTTCGACATGGACGTCGCGGGCGCGATCGGCCTCGCGATGATCTCGACGCTCTTCGCTTACGACGGGTGGCACTTCGTCGGTTTCGTCGCGGGTGAGATCCGCGAGCCGGCGCGAAACGTCCCTTCGAGCATTCTCATCGGAGTATCCGTCGTCGTCATCGTGTACTTGGGCGCGAACCTCGCCTATATCTTCGCCCTCGGCCAACCAGCCATCGCCGCCTCCGATCGCGTCGCCTCCGATGCGGTTTCGGCCATGATTGGAAGCACGGGAGCGAGCCTCATCGCGCTCGCGATTCTGTGCTCGACGTTCGGCGCGATCGCGGCGAACGTGCTTGCCGGTCCGCGAGTCCTCTTCGCCATGGCGCGCGACGGACAGGCGTTCTCGTCGCTTGCCGACGTTCATCCGAGATACCAGAGCCCGGCGAACGCGATATGGCTCCTCGCGGTCTGGGCGGCGGTCCTCACTCTTACCGGGGGTTACGAGCACCTCATCACGATGTCCATGTTCGCCAACTGGATTCTGTTCACCATGGTCGCGTTCTCGGTGGTGGTCTTGAGGCGCCTCCACCCGGAGTGGTCGCGGCCTTATCGCGTTCCGCTCTATCCGTTTCCCGTCCTCATCTTTGTCGTCGTCTCCTCGGTGTTCGTCGTCAATACGATTGTGGAGTCCACGAGAAGCTCGCTCTATGGCCTCGTCATCGTGGGGGCGGGAGTGCTCTTCTACTTCCTCCGCAATCGTTCGGACCTGAGCTGAGTTACGCCTCCGCGCGGTCCAAGACGGCTTCCACGGTTGGTGCAACGAGGTCCGGGAGCGAAACGATTTTGCGTGCCGAGGCCATGTCCTTGAATCCCGTCCCCGTCAGGATGCAACAGACGGAGCTCTCTTGCCTCACGATCCCCTCCATGGCGAGGCGCCGGAGCGCCGCGATGGTCGTCGCGCTCGAGGGCTCGACGAACACTCCCTCCATCCGGGCCAGCATCGCTTCCGCGTCGAGCGTCTCGGTGTCGCTCACGGCCACCGCCGTTCCAAAGGACTCCCGCACCGCCGGAAGGGCCACGTGGGCGTCGAACACCACATCGTCCGCGATGGGGCCGCACACCGTTCGGATCTCGGGCCACCGTATCTTCGCCGTTTCTTCGGCGGAGCGGCCGAGTCGCACCGCTTCCACGAAAGGGGCGCAGCCTTCCGCTTGCACGCCGACCATGCGGGGAAGACGATCGACGAGGCCGAGCTCATTCAGTTCCCGGAACGCCCGCCAGATCGTACCGAGGTTCCCGCCTCCCCCCACCGGCACGACGATCCATTCGGGAAGCTCGCCGCCGGTCTGCTCGAAAAGCTCGTAGGCGATCGTCCTTGCGCCTTCGAGCGTGAAGGGGTTGTAGAGCGCCGTCGTCGAGACGACGTACCAGCCGAGCGCCTTCGCAACCTCGTCCATCAGACGGAACACCGCGGCAGGTGAATCATGGTCGATGCGGAAGAGGTCTCCGCCGTACAACTGGATCTGAAGGAGCTTCTCTTCCGGAACGGTTCGCGGCACGAAGATCTTGGCCCTGAGCCCGGCCTTCGCAGCATAAGCCGCCGCGGCCGCGGCGACGTTCCCCGAGGACTGGACGACGATGGTCGACTTCCCGAGCTCGACCGCCCGGGAGACTCCGAGAGCGAGCATCCGGTCCTTGAACGAGCCCGTCGGGTTGCGCGATTCGTCCTTCAGAAACAAACTCGATACCCCGATTCGCTCGCCCAGCCGGCGGGCGGCGACGAGCGGCGTTCCGCCCTCGTGAAGCGAAACGATAGCATCGCGACGCTCGAGAGGAAGCAGGGGAAGGTATCTCCAGATACCGGGAAGACCGGCTTCGGCGGGAACGTCACGGGCATCGGTCAGAGCCGGGCGGTCCACTTCGACGACGAAGGGTCCGTCGCACTCGGAGCAGCGTCGTCCCGCAGTCGAGGCCTCCTCCCGAAGGCGACAGTAAGCGCAAACGAGCGCGAATTTCACGTGGTGCCGCAACGCCGAGGCGGCGGTTTCATCACTACTGTGCTCAATGCCGTGGCGGGACCCGTAATCGATCGAGCCGCCACGGCTCGGGCTGCTTACGGCGCGGTAGGCGCGCCGGGCTCGCTCCGCTCGCGCAGGCTGGACTGTACTTTTTCATCAGCCTGACTAGGCTAGCGCCCGCCCAGCGAGCGCAGGTAGTGGACGAGCGCCCAGGTTCGCCGCGCCCTGAGCGCCTCTTTCTCGGCCGGCGTCATCGCGTCGAGGGTCGCATTATCGGGTTGGGTGGCGATGTAGTCCAGGATTTGCTCGATGCCGTTCGCATCGAATGCATCCTCGAACGAGCGCGCGCTCCCTGCGCTCTCGCTCGGAAAGAAAAACGCGTCGCTGAATGACGGCATCGGCGAGCCGTTCATGCCCGTATGGAGAAGGCGGTAGATGTCGGCCTCCGAGCCACCGCATTTGAAGCGGTTGGCGCGGGTAAAATCATAGACGCGGATTGGGTTACCCCAGTCGTCCTTCAAACCGCGCGCCGCCGGACCCTGTCCTCCGCCGTCGACGCCGTGACAGGTCCAGCATCGCATCACCCGATAGACCTGTGAGCCCTCGTAAATGAGCTCAGCCGTTGCCGCCAGCGGCTCGGGCACCGGCGTACACGCTGGCGCTTGTTCGTTCGCGAACCGTGGCGTCAACGACTTGATATAGGCAACGACGGCTCGTCTCTCTTCGAGAGAAAGAGTGCCTTCGAACTTGCGCATCGGCGTACCCGGAATGCCCTTGGTCACGGTCCGGAGCAAATCCTCGTCCGTGGGGAGCTCTCCGTTCGGCGTGCAGCGGCACTTGAACGATCCGAGCGCGAAATCGCGCGCCTGGAACTTGCGTTCGCGCGAGGTCTTGCCGTCCCCGTGCCCCTGGTCTCCGTGACATTCCAGGCAGGCCCGTTCGTAGACTTCCTTTCCGAGCTCGACGTCATCGTCCCCGGACAGGGGAGCGGCGGCCAAGGTCGAGTAAGTCAATATCCCAATGAGATAGATGGCGGACTGAATGGCGAGGTGTCGAGTCGGTTGGTTTCTCAATCCGATCATTATAACTACAACTGGCTTACGTCGAGCTCGGGGGCCTCCCCGGCTCTGTGGGGAAGCGCCTTTCATGGCCGCGCCCGAGCCAGAAAGCGACCAGGCACGCAGTCGCCAAGAGCAATGCACCGATCGGAGATGTGACGAAAACCCACCACCCGTTGTCCGAGACGATCAGAGCGCGCCGAAAGTTGGTCTCGAGCAGCGGACCGAGAAGAAAGCCCAGGAGGACAGGGACGAGCGGATAGCCGAATCGTGTCAGCCCGTATCCGAGGACTCCGACGACTACGGAAAGACCCATGGCGAACATCGTGCGTTCCGAGGCATAAGCCGCCACGAGCGCCACGACGGCAATCACCGGATAGAGGTGACATCGCCGGAGCGCTCCCATCCGAGCGAAGAGTGGAAGGAGTCCCAGGCCCAGAACGAAGAGAATCAAATATGCCCCGAAGAACCCGGCGAACAGCGTGGTCATCAGCTCGCGATTTTCCCGAAACATCATCGGTCCGGGAGTCATCCCCTGGATCAGCAGGCCTCCCAGAATGACGGCCGTCACCGCGTCGCCGGGGATGCCGAAAGCGAGCATGGGAACGAACGCCCCTCCGGTCATCGCGTTGTTCGCCGTCTCGGGCGCCGCGATCCCTTCGGGGATGCCGGTTCCGAACTTCTCCGGGTGATCCGAGCCGCGCTTTGCCTCGCTGTACGCGAGAAACGCCGCCATGGCCGCACCGCCCCCGGGTAGCGCCCCGATGAAAGCGCCGATCGCGGCACTCTTGGCGAAGAGCCGGAACCCAACCGTCTCGAGCATCGGAACGAACGCGAGCATCCCTCGGAAGGAGAGGTGGATGCGCCCCGCGCCGCTCGATTCGGGCTCGGCACTCTGACGAAACATTTCCGACAGGGCGAACAATCCGATCACGACGGGGAGGAGCGGGACCCCGACGAGCAGATCGGGGACGCCGAAGGTGAAGCGCGGCACGGGAACGAGCTTGTCGAGACCGAGCGTCGAGAGCATCAGTCCGAGCACGGTCGCCGCGAGTCCCTTGGAAAGGGGTCCGACAGAGACCGAGGCCACGGCGACGAGGGCGAGCACGACCATCGAGAACATCTCGGGCGACTGAAAGCGAAGCGCGAGCCTCGCAAGCTGGGGCGCGAGGAGCACGAGCACGACGCCGCCGAAGAGCCCACCCACGGTCGAGCTGAAAATTGCGAGGCCCAACGCCCCTTCGGCGCGTCCAGCCCGCGCCATCGCGTGGCCATCGAGGAGGGTCATCGTGTTCGCCGGAGCGCCGGGAATGCGGAGCGTGATCGCGGTGATTGCGCCGCCGAAAATCCCGCCGACGTAAATACCGGTGAGCGCGAGCAAGGCTTCGGCCGGGGGCAACGAGAACGTGAAGGGGAGCAACAGCGAAATGGCGAGCGTTGCGGTGAGACCGGGAATAGCACCGACCACGATGCCGAGCAGCACGCCGCCGGCGAGAAACCCGAAAGCACTCATCAGGGAAGGGGAAGCGCGAGACCGACGGCGAAGAGCGCGTAGACGATTGCCGTGGCGACCAGCGGCACGAGCAGACTGGAGACGCCGCGGCCTCCGAGGAGGCGGGCGGTGAACAAGGTGTAGGCGAGCGTGCTAAGGACGAATCCCAGGTGCGCGAAAATCGCGAGGTAGGCGACGGTCGCGACAATGAGGAGGGTAGGCTTTCTCAGCTCCGAAAGGTCCGCCTGGCCTGCTTCTCGGAGTCCCCGGAGAACGATCCGCACCCCGAGAGCGAGCAGCACCGCAGCGAGGAGTCGAGGAAAAAAGGCCGGTCCTGGCTCACCGTCTCCTGCGGGCAGCTCGAGGGTCGCCAGATAGTACAGGAGCGCGAGAAGGATTAGTGCCCCTCCCGAGACGACGTCGCGCCGAGTCAGGCGATCCACTTCGAGACGGGTGCTCTCGCTTCCTCGAGCGGCTGGGTCACGATGTCGAGGAGATAAGGGCCCTTGTTCGAAAGCCCCTCTTCGAGGGCGGACGCGATCTCACTGGGGTTCTCGATGCGACGCGCCTTCAGGCCGAAAGCGCGTGCAATGGCCGCATGGTCGGAGTCCGAGAAGTCCACCGAGTAGTATTTGCCACCGCGGACCTTCTGGCCCGCCTTGATCCACCCGTACCCTCGATTGTTGAAGACGATGAGCGTGACGGGAAGCGCCAGCCGCACCATCGTCTCGAGCTCCCCGCAGGAGATTCCGAAGCTTCCGTCACCCATGATCCCGACGACGCGTCCGGCGTCGGGCCGAGCGAAATAGGCTCCACAGACCGCGGGAAGAGCGTAGCCGAGAGCACCGTGGGCCCGGGGCGAGACGAACCAGCGGCCCGCTCGAGGCAATCGGTGATAGGCCGACACGTAGGGACATCCCGTGCCGGGATCCACGCAAAGCACGGCATCGTCGGGGAGCCGAGGCAAGAGCTCGGCGAGGAAGCGCTCGGGTCGGATCGGCGTTTCGTCGGAGTGGAAGGCCTCGACGCTCTCGAGAAACTCGTGCCGCCGGCGTTCGATTTCTTCCGGATCGACCTTGGGCCCGATCGAGCCGACCATCTCCACCAGGATCTCGAGACCCGTTCTCGCATCGCCGCAAAGTCCGACTTCTGTCTCATAGTTGTGGC
>DASPGQ010000786.1 GCA_035620555.1 Vicinamibacteria bacterium | reverse complement strand
TCGAAACCTCGGGCGCCGTCGAGTCCCGTGCTCTCGTACCGTTCGCTCACGCGGGACGCGGGCATGGAGGTGGAGCCGAGCCTGTCTCCGGACGGGCGGCTCGTGGCCTACAGCTCGAACGCCGACGGCGACTGGGACATCTACGTGGCGCGTGTCGCCGGCGGCAAGCCCATCAACGTGACGGCCGACTCGAGCGCCGACGACTACCAGCCGGCGTTCTCTCCCGACGGGGAGCGGATCGCCTTCCGTTCCGAGCGCGACGGCGGCGGCGTCTTCGTCATGAGCGCGACGGGCGAGTCGGTGCGACGCGCCGCCGCGTTCGGGTTCAATCCCTCGTGGGCTCCGGACGGCACGCGTCTCGTCCTCGCGTCCGAGAGTATCCGGATGTCAACAGGACGCGAAACGCTCAGCCAGCTGTCGGTGGTCGACGTCGTGAGCGGTGCCGTCACCGAAATCGGTGGTGACGACGCCGTCCAACCCGCATGGTCCCCAAACGGCCACCGCATCGCCTTTTGGGGTGCGTGGCCGATCGGAAGCGGAAACTTTGACTTGTGGACGATCGCCCCCGACGGCTCCGATAAGAAGCGCGTGACGAATGACAGATTCTACGACTGGAGTCCCGTATGGTCGCCCGACGGCCGGTCTCTCTGGTTCACGAGCGACCGCGGCGGGAGCCAGAACGTCTGGCGCGTCGCGCTCGACGAGTCGGGCACGACGCACGGCGTGCCGCAGCCCATGAGCCTTCCTTCCGGGGATGCCGGTCAGGTGAGCCTCGCGGCCGGAGGCGACGCTTTCGTCTTTACCACGTTCGACCACCGCTCCAACCTCGAGCGCGTGGCGTTCGACCCGGAGGGCGAGCAAGTGACGGGATCGCCCGAAGCCCTTACCCGTGGCACTCGTTTCTTCTTCGGCATCGCGCCCTCGCCCGATGGGCAATGGATCGCCCTCTCCGACCGCTCCGAGGGACAGTTGAGCCTCGTCTCCCGCGACGGTCGTTCGACCAACGTGCTCATCGACGCGGACGCGGGCGGGGGTGTCACCTGGCGGCCCGACGGGAGCGAGGTCGCGTTCGTCTCGCGCCGGAGCGGGCTCTACCAGATCTGGTCGATTCGTCCGGACGGCAGCGCTTTGAAACAACTGACGGATGCGGCCAAGGGTGTGGCCCTTCCGGTCTGGTCTCCCGATGGCCGCCGCCTCGTGGGTGGCTGGGACGAGCCGAGCTTTTTCGACGCCGAGTCCGGACCTCCGATGCAGCTCTTGAACGTCCTGCCACAGATTCCGAACGCGGGCGGCGTTTTCTGGCCCTTCGCGTGGTCTCCCAGCGGCCGGGAGCTCGCCGGCTACGTCCCCCTCGACAGCGGAGGTTTCGCACCGGGAGTCCACGTTCTCTCGGTTCCCGAGGGCCTCTACCGGGTCGTCGCCGCGGAACTGACGCACCAGGGGGCGCCCACGTTCGCGTGGCTCCTAGACAGCCGTCGGCTCTTGTATAGCAGCAGGGAGGCGGGTATCTACCTCGTGGACACCGAAACCGGCCACGTGCGGCTCTTGCTCCGCCCGCCCGCGGGCTCTTTCTACTCGATGGCTCATCCCGGCTCGGGGGACCGCGAGATCTTCTTCCTGCGCGTAGAGCAGGAGGCAGACGTCTGGATGGCGAGCTTCGCGCCGGAGGGCCGATGATCACGGCGTGCCCTCGACGGAGGCGGAAAGTGGGAAGAGCTTGATCGATACGCTGGTCTCACATTATCGAATCACCGAAAGGCTCGGCGCAGGCGGCATGGGCGAGGTGTACCGAGCGACGGACGCGACGCTCGGCCGCGACGTCGCCATCAAGGTGTTGCCGGCGGCGTTCGCCGAGGACCGAGAGCGGCTCGCTCGCTTCGAGCGCGAGGCGAAGCTTCTCGCGTCGCTCAACCATCCCAACATCGCCCACGAGTTCGGATTCGAGAGCGCGACGCTCGAAGACGGCTCCACCGCGCATTTCCTCGCGATGGAGCTCGTCGAGGACGTGGACCTCCCGGAGCATTTGAGGCGCGGGCCGATTCCGATCGACGAAGCGCTCGCGATCGCCAAGCAAATCGAGGAGGCGCAGGACAAGGGCATCGTGCACCGCGTTCCGGCGTTCTCGCTAGCGGGCCGCGGCGAGCTCGGCGAGGACGGCGGCCTCGAATTCGGCGGGTCCGACTCGCAAGGCCTCCTGTGCTTGAGGGAAGGCCTCGTAGAACTCGTCCAATGCGCGTTCGTGCCGGTCAGCCGGAGCTTCCCAGCTCACCTGTATGGGGACGATCCCGCGCTCAGTCTCGACGACGAAGTCGACCTCGCGCTGACCACGCCAATATGCCGGCTTCAGACCTCGGCGACGGAGCTCGAGGTGAACGGCGCATTCGAGTAGCTTTCCGCGGTCGACGCCAGTTCGCGTGACGGCCATGCGTCGAAGACCCGTGTCGATGGGGTAGTACTTCTTATTGCGAGCGGAGCGCTTGCGTTCCGAAAAGGTGAAGTAGGGGACGGCGAAGAGGAGATAAGCGGCTTCGCAGGCAGCCAGGTAGCCGGCCGTCGTGTCCACGGCGATTCCGGTTGCGGCCGCAAGACGACGGAGGCTGAGCTCCGCGCCTGCCGACTCGAAAACCATCTGCACGAGTTGCTTGATCGGAACAGCAGAGCGCGCCCCGACGCGTTCGCGGACATCACGCTCGATGATGTCAGAGAAGTATTGCTGCCGGAGTCGATCGCCGTGGTCGAAAAGCAGCGGTTCAGGAAAGCCACCGGACTCCAGGTAGTCCTCGAGCCTGCCCTTCGGGTGCACGCGGCGAAACTCGCCGAGATCGAATGGGAAAAGCTCGAGAGTGAAATAGCGTCCGGTCAGGGCACTGGCCAGCTCACCGGACAGCAATTGAGCGTTCGAGCCGGTGACGACGAAGTGGTTATCCTTGGGCCGCTCGAGCCTCGTGCGGAGCCACTTCTCCCAGCCCGTCACGTTCTGGATCTCGTCCAAGAAAAAGTACGCCTTCTTGAGACGAGGATGGGCGCCGCGGAACGCCGTGACCCAGGCGTCCAGTAACGTGTGATCGAGCCGCTGGCCCAAACGCGGATCCTCGAAGTTGAGAAAGGCACAGTGCTTCGGGTCGAGCCGATAGCGCTCCATCATCTGCGCCAAAAGCGTAGACTTCCCGCTGCGCCGAACGCCTTGAACTACGAGCGCGAGGGAATCACTCAGTTGTGAAGGAAGGGCCACGTCACGCGGAATTGTTGCGGGAACATCGTTATCCCAGAAGCTCCAATAGCCCGTGATCTCACGGAGTCGGTCCGTGTCCATGCTGTCCAGTGTACTCTACAGTAAACTAACTGTCGGACATATTCGACATTATTGACATTGTCCAGTGTATCCGACGACGAACTCGGCGTGATCCCTTTTCATCTTCGCTTTCTGGTTTTGATCCTTCTGGAGCGCATGGGG
>DASPGQ010000785.1 GCA_035620555.1 Vicinamibacteria bacterium | reverse complement strand
CTCACGTCGAGCTCTTTCGTATTCTTCGATGCTCAGCAAAACCGCGGCGGCTCTACCCCGCTGAGTGATGACCAGGGGCGCCTCGCTCTTCCGCAATCGCTTCAGCACATCTGCGGCGTCTTGTCGAAGGTCGGTAATGGGAATGACTTCGGGCAGTTTGCGCATACTCTCTAAGGTACAATCTAGAGTACGTTCAGAAGGTAGTCAACTTGGTCGACGCTCACACCGAGAACGATCCACAAATCGAAACGGGGCGCCTCTATCGGCCGCGAGTCAGAACGCGACCTTCGGGGCCTCGCGTTCCTGAGCGATCTCCACCTCGAAGAGCTCCGCGGCCGCGAAGCCCATGCTGCTGGCGACGAGGACGTTGGGAAACCGCTCTCGGGCGGTGTTGTAGGTCGTTACCGCGTCGTTATACGCCTGGCGCGCTCGGGCCACGGCGTCCTCGGTCGAGGTCAGCTCTTGCGAGAGCTGCATCATGTTCTGATTGGCTTTGAGGTCGGGGTAGGACTCCATGAGGGCAAAGAGCCGGCCCATCGCGCCGGTCAGGGCCGCCTCCGCGCCCGTGAGACCCCTCATCGCACCCGTGTCGCCGGGCTCGGCGGCGGCGCGCTTTTCCGCCGTCAGGGCCTGATTTCGAGCCTGGATGACTGCTTCGAGGGTCTCACGCTCGTGCTTCATATAGGCTTTCGCCGTCTCGACCAGGTTGGGAATGAGGTCGTAGCGGCGCTTGAGCTGGACATCGATCTGCGCGAATGCATTCTTGTACCGATTGCGCAGCGACACGAGGCGGTTGTAGATGCCGATGAGAAACACGACCAGGAGCACGATGATGCCGAGAAAAACCAGGGCTCCGAACATAGGGACTCCTTTCCCTCACGCGGTTTCGACGTCGCGCAAACCCAGCTCCTCGATGCTCTGCTCGCGCATGACGAATTTCTGCACCTTTCCCGTTACCGTCATGGGAAAGGAGTCGACGAACTTGAAGTAGCGAGGGATCTTGAAATGCGCGATCTCGCCCCGGCAGAACTCGCGCAGCTCGTCTTCGGTCACGCTCTCGCCTTCGCGCACTCTGACCCAGGCCATGATCTCTTCCCCGAATTTCGGATCGGGCACCCCGATGACCTGCACATCGCTCACCTTGGGATGGGTGTAGAGGAACTCCTCGACCTCGCGCGGGTAGACGTTCTCGCCTCCTCGGATCACCATATCCTTGATGCGTCCGACGATGTTGACATAGGCGTCCCCATCCATGACCGCGAGATCCCCGGTGTGCATCCAGCGGGCCCGATCGATGGCTTCGCGAGTGGCTTCCTCCTGGTTCCAGTAGCCGAGCATGACGCTGTAGCCGCGAGTACACAGCTCGCCCGGGGTGCCGATGGGGACGGTCATGCCCGTCGTCGGATCCTGTATCTTGGCTTCCAGGTGCGGGTGGATCTGCCCGACGGTTCCCACGCGTTTGGCCAACGGAGCGTCCGGACGCGTCTGAAAGCTGACGGGGCTCGTCTCGGTCATGCCGTAGGCGATCTCGACCTCGCCCATGTGCATGAGATCGACGACTTTCTTCATGACCTCGATGGGACAGGGCGAGCCCGCCATGATCCCGGTTCGCAGGCTGGATAGGTCGAATCGGGCGAAGTGGGGGTGATCGAGCTCGGCGATGAACATGGTCGGAACCCCATAGAGTGCCGTCGCTCTTTCCGCCTCGACGGTCTCGAGGACCCGCTTCGCGTCGAAACCCTCGCTCGGATAGATCATCGTCGCCCCGTGCGTCATGCAACCGAGATTGCCCATCACCATGCCGAAACAGTGGTAGAGCGGCACCGGGATCACGAGCCGATCGCGATGGGTGAATCTCATCCTCTCGGCGACGAAGTAACCGTTGTTCAATAGGTTGTGATGGCTGAGCGTTGCGCCTTTCGGGAAGCCGGTGGTCCCGCTCGTGTACTGGATGTTGATGGGATCGTCGAACTGCTGATCTTTCTGTCGCCGGGCGAGCGCATCCTCGGTGACGTCTCTCGACATCGCCAGCAACTCGTCCCATAGCACCATGCCCTCGGCCTCCTCTTTGCCGAGAAGGACTCGGTGGCGCAGCTCCGCAGGCGGATCGATCTCTCGCATCATCCCGACGTAATCCGAGGTCTTGAAACGCCGCGCGAGAACCACGGCGGTGCAGCCCGATTGTCGCAGCGCGTACTCGAGCTCGTGGCGACGGTAGGCGGGATTGATGTTGACGAGAACCGCCCCGACTTTGGCCGTGGCGAACTGGGTGATCGTCCACTCGGCCCGGTTCGGGGCCCAGATGCCGACGCGCTCCCCCTTTTCGATGCCGAGTGCGAGAAGCGCTCGAGCGCAGCGATTCACCTCGTCGAGCATCTCGCGGTACCTGAGCCGCAGGTTCTGATGGGGGACGACGAGGGCCTCGTTGTCGGGAAACCGGGCTGCCACGTCGTCCAGCATGTCGCCGATCGTCAGGCCGAGCAGCGGCTGGTCGCTCGCCCCGCTCGCATAGCTCCACCGACTTCCGGCCATGGCTTCCGCCCTACATATCACGATTCGGCCGCAAGAAACGGACCGTGGCTCAGGGAGCCGTTGGCGGCTCGACGTCCGTGAGCGCGACGTCCTCCCACACGATGCCATGTCGAACCTGCTGGGCGCGAAGGTGCTCGCAGATGCGAGCGGTCGCCTCGGGATGGTTCAAGGTGTAGAAGTGGATGCCGGGAGCGCCGTTTCTGAGCAGCTCCTCCGCCTGATTGACGGCAATCTCGACGGCGAGCTCGAACTGGGAGTCGGGATCGTCCTGATAACCTTCCATGCGCTTGCGGATCCAGAGGGGCAGGTCCGCTCCACACTTTTCCGAGAATCGTGCCACCTGCTCGTAAGGCGCGATCGGCATCAGACCGACGACGATCGGAATGTCGACTCCGCGGTCTCTGACCTCATCCACGAAATGAAAATACGCGGCATTGTTGAAGAAATACTGCGTGACCGCGGCGTCGGCGCCCGCTTCCACTTTCTTGACGAAGTTGTCCACGTCGCTACGGAAGCTAGAGGCTTCGGGGTGCCCTTCGGGGTAACAGGACACGAGGATGTGGAAGCCCCCCCGTTCCCTGACGAACGAGACGAGCTCGTTCGCATAGCGAAAGCCTCCCGCAGGGATGGGAACGACGGCCGCGGTCTGCTCGCCGAGCAAGGGGACATCTCCGCGCAGCGCCAACACCCTCCGGAATCCCGCGGCGGCGAAGCTGTCGAGGTGAGTCCCCACCTCTTCCAGGGTCAGACCGAGGCACGTGATATGCGGCACGACGTCCACCCCCATGACGTCTCGTACTCCGACCGCCGCTTCGAGGGTCCGAATATTCCCGCTCCCGCCGGCGCCAAAAGTCACGGAGGCGAAATCGGGCTCGAACTCGGCCAGACGGCCCGCCGTTTCCTTCAGTTTCCTCCACCCCGCGGGGGTCTTCGGAGGAAAGAACTCGAAAGAGACGTGGGGTGGATGACGCGCGAGTCGCTTCATCGAGGGGAGCCCGCGAAAAGATACGCCTCCCGGTCCGGCCCAGTGGGACATGATGGCCGGTATGCTAGCGGCTCCAGGGTACCCGCGCAAGGTCGACAGAGCGGTTGCAAGGTCCGCGATTGGCCGCTATCGTAAATAGATGGGGTTTGGGGGGGCGCCATGACACCACACCAGTTTGGCCGCTACGAGGTCCAGGGTGAAATCGGCCAGGGTGCGATGGGAAGGGTCTACAAGGCCTTCGATCCGCTTGCCAATCGCACCGTTGCCATAAAGGCCATCAAAGACGAGATCCTCGCCCAGGACGAGTCGGGAGAGTACCTGAAACGCTTTCAGCGCGAAGCCCGCGCCGCGGGAGGGCTGTCTCATCCCAACATCATCACCATCTTCGACGTCGGCGAGAACTATTTCGTCATGGAATATCTCGACGGCAAGAGTCTTCTGAGCGTCATCTCGGAGCGGGGTGCTCTCAGCCTCGAAGAGACCCTCCAGATCGTTTCTCCGGTGGCCGACGCGCTCGAGTACGCGCACCGGAAGGGGGTCTTCCACCGCGACATCAAGCCCGGGAACATCATGCTCATGGGTAACGGTCGCCCCGTGGTCACCGACTTCGGCCTGGCGCACCTCGAATCGACGGTGCTGACCACGGCCGGGCAGTTCCTCGGGTCGCCCTCCTACATGGCGCCCGAGCAGATCGTCGGTGAGCCAGTGACCTATCGGTCGGACCTGTTCTCACTGTCGATCGTGACCTACGAAATGCTCACGGGACGAAAACCCTTCCCCGGTGACAACGTCACGACGGTGGTCTACAAAGTGGTTCACTCACCGCCCGTTCCGCCGCAGGACTACAATCCTAAGCTCCCGCGCGACTATGAAGGCGTGTTCGCCCGCGCCCTCGCCAAGAAGCCCGACGAGCGTTTTGGAACATTCTCGGAGTTCGTAGCGGCGCTCAACCTCGAGGCCTTCGAGCAGTTGGGAAGCGTATCGTCATCGGGATCGACTTCAGGGGGGGCTCTGACGGAGTCCTCGTTTGGAGCAGAGACGGTCGGGATATCTCCACCCTTGGGAGGTCCCGCGGTCGACGAGTCCACCGCCAGCATCACCGAGCGACAGAGTCGTTCGAGGCAGGGTGGCCTCCCGCGAGCTCTCGCAGGCGTGGGGCTCGTCGCGCTCCTGGCCGTCGTGGGCTCGCTTGCGTGGCTCCCCAACCGCGAGGTCCTGATGGACGCGGTGGTCCAAACGAGTCCCCCGGGGGCCGATGTGTGGATCGATGGTTCGCTCAAAGGAGTATCTCCCCTCACGGTCGAGAGCCTTGCTGCGGGCGAGCATTCCGTTCGAGTCGCCAAGGACGGGTTTCTCCCGTTCGAAGATCGGTTCGAGCTCGCGGCCGGGTCGAAAGAGCCGCTGAGCTTCGCCCTGCAACCCGCCCGGATGAGCCTGTTCATGGAGTCGGTTCCCACTGGGGCCACCGTGAAAGTCGACGGGCATTCGATCGGGCAGACCCCGATTGAGGATGCACAGCTCGAGCCCGGTCAGCATGAGATCGAAGTCGTGAACGACGGTTACGCCTCCTGGGACTCAGTGGTCGTGGCCCAGGCGGGAGAGACCGTCAACCTCGTGGCTCATTTGCGCCTGACCGCCAAGCCAAAGGACGAGACGCCCCGCGCCTCGGCGACACGCAAGACGAAACCAGGGGATCTCATCGAGCTCGGTCCCGGCGATCCTTCTCCCAAGCGGGTCTCGGGCGAGCCACCCGCCTATCCGGCGATTGCACGCCGCTTGAATCAGCAGGGGCGCGTCACCGTGGAGTTCGTCCTCGACGAGAACGGCGTGCCGACCGAGCTCCAGGTGATCGAGTCGGCCGGGGAGGTGCTCGATGCGGCGGTACTCGAATCGCTTTCGACCTGGCGCTACGAACCGGCCCAGAAGGACGGCGTGAAGGTTCGGGTCAAGATGCGGGTCCGCCAGAGCTTTCGTCTCGGAAGCCGATAGACGAAGAGCGAGACAGCTCGCCGTGATCGGCCGCTCCTCCAGTTGTATAGTGCTCCGATGTTCCCCCGTGCCCTCGCCATCGGGTGCGTTTTCTTGGCCGCAGGTTGCCGGAACGGCCAGTCCCCGAGCGTAATCGCCTTCGTCGATGATGCCGAGCCGTCGTCGATAGGGTCGTTCACGCTTCTGGGGGAGACGAGGCAGGCGCTCATGACGCCGCCCGGAAGGGGGGCTTCTTTCGAGGTCGTCGTGCCCGACAACCCCGCGATGCGGCTCGCCATCGCCGCATCGACGTTGGGGGCTCCGGTCCTCCCGGCACCGGTCACGTTTCGATTGGTCGTGAACCGAGCGGTCGTCTTTGAAGAAGTCGTTCGGCGCTCCCGTGCCAACCGCTGGCACCCGCACGACGTCGAGCTGTCGGCTTACGCCGGTCAAAGGGTCCGCCTCGAGTTCCAAGCGGAATCTTCCGCTCGCCAGGGCTCGCTGCCCCTCTGGGGATATCCATCCCTCGTGGCGCGGGGGCACGTGCCCGAAAGGCCGAACATTCTCCTGATCTCGATCGACTGCCTACGTGCCGATCACCTCGGCGTCTATGGTTACGAACGCGAAACGACGCCGAACCTCGACGCCCTGGCGAAGCATGCGGTCGTCTTCGGCCAGGCAATGGCGACGTCCTCGTACACGCTGCCGACCCATGCCTCCATGCTCACCGGTCTTCCCCCTTCGTTCCACGGCGCGACGATCAAGAGGCCCGTCTCTCGCCAGGTCGATTATGCCCCCGAGCTCCTGGCACGAGCCGGCTATCGCGTCGAGGCAATCGTTTCCGCGCCCTTTCTCTCACAGGTCTACGGCTTCGAGCGCGGGTTCCACAGGTACCGTCTCGTTTCGGGTCGCGCCGCACAGCTCGTCGACGAAGCGCTCCGCTCTCTCCGCGACGCCGAAGGCCAGAGTCATTTTCTGTTCCTGCACCTCTTCGACGTGCATATGCCCTACACGCCGCCGCGCGAGTTCCGGGCGCGGTTCGGTGAGAGGCCGCCCGACATCACCGCCCTCGTCGAGCAGGTGGAAAAACGGGCTCCGCCTTCGAGCCCGCGCGAGATAGAGCAGATCATCGCACTCTACGACGGAGAGATCGCCTACGTCGACCGGGAGCTCGGACGCCTCGTCGACGCCCTCCGGTCGTCGGGCGCCTACGATCGGACCCTGATCGTCGTCACCGCCGACCACGGCGAGGGCTTCCACGAGCACGGAGCCTGGGAGCACGCTCGCCCCTGGCAATCGGGACCGGGCCTCTACGACGAAGTCCTCCACGTGCCCCTGATCGTGAAATGGCCCGGCGCCTCCACCGGGGCACGAGTCGAGAGCGTCGTCAGTCAAGTCGACATCTTTCCGACGTTGCTCGCCGTCGCTGGTCTGTCCGAAACGACGCCCTGGGCGCGCGATCTCGCGAGTCCGCCGAGCCCAAGGAGAGTCCTGGCCGAGCTCGCCGTCGAAGGAGTGGACGGCGCCGTGGTCAGGCAGGTGGCATTGCGAGACGATCGATTCAAGTACATTTGGAGCGACGACGGCGAGGAGCTCTATGACCTCGCGACTGACCCCGAGGAGACGAAAAGCTTGGCCGCGACCGACGATGCGCGACTCGCGGAGTTTCGTGCGGCCCTCGGGGATTTTCTGCGCCAGGCGAGTGAAGTCCATTCGACCGAAGAGGAGATTTCCCTGGATGGAGCTCTCCTCGAGCAACTGGAGGAGCTCGGATACGTGCAGCCGGCGGTTCCGCCCGACGAAGACCGGGGAGCCGAGAGATGACTCGGCCCTCGGGTTGAGATAACGTTCCGGAGCCGGGAGGGGTCGTTTGCGTCAGGTCCGCATGGGGATGGTCGGCGGGGGCCGGGATGCCTTCATCGGTGCGGTGCATCGGATGGCGGCGCGGCTCGACGGGCGGATCGAGCTCGTCTGTGGCGCTTTCAGCTCGGATCCCGAGCGCTCCCACGCCTCGGGGAGAGAGCTGCTCGTCCGTCGCACCTACGGCACGTACGAGGAGATGCTCCAGAACGAGAAGGATTTACCCGAGGACGAGCGGATGGAGCTCGTGTCCATCGTGACGCCGAACCATCAACATTTTCCTGTTGCCCGATTGGCGCTCGAGTCGGGATTTCACGTCATCTGCGACAAGCCCCTCGCGATGAGCCTGGATGAGGCCAGACGGCTCGAAGTGCTCGTCGTGAAGAGCGGCCTCCGTTTTGGGGTCACGTACAACTACTCGGGCTACCCGATGGTCAAGGAAGCGAGGGCGCGGGTGGCAGCGGGGGAGCTCGGAACGATCCGGCGGGTGGTGGTCGAGTATCCCCAGGGCTGGCTTGCGACTCGGCTCGAATCGACGGGGCAGAAGCAAGCCGAATGGCGGACGGACCCGCGGCGAGCGGGAGCGAGCTGCTGTGTGGGCGATATCGGTACCCACGCCGCCCACCTCTGTGAGTACGTCACCGGGCTTCGGATTTTGGAAGTCGCTTCCGAGCTTTCGACATTCGTCGAGGGACGGCCTCTCGACGACGATGCGAGCTTGCTGCTTCGTCTCGAAGAGGGCGCGCGCGGGGTCCTCTGGGCGAGTCAGATCGCGATCGACGAGGAGAACGGCCTGAACCTCCGTGTGTATGGAGAATCGGGAAGCCTCGCGTGGCGACAGGAAGAGCCCAACTCGCTGCTC
>DASPGQ010000784.1 GCA_035620555.1 Vicinamibacteria bacterium | reverse complement strand
TTTCTTCGAAGTCATGGGTGTGGAGCCGATCCTGGGGCGGACTTTTCTACCCGAGGACGTCCTCCCCAATCGACGCGGAAGGGTCTGCGTCATCGGCGAGACGCTCTGGCGGGGGCGATTCGGGAGCGATCCGGATATCGTGGGCTCGACGTTGATTCTCGATGACGAGTCCGTGAACGTCCTCGGCGTGATGCCTGCACACCTCCCCCTCCCGGATACTGACGTCCAAATCTGGATGCCGCAGTCGTGGGATCCCGACGACCTGACACTTCGGGGCCGGGTCCTCATGATCGCACGACTTCGAGCCGACGGCGATCCGCTCGAAGCGGAAGCGGTTTTCGCGGGTGCCGCCAGGGATCTCGCGAACGTCTATCCGCGCTTCGAAGACTATACGATCGCCCTTCAGTCCTTCCGCGAGAGGCTGGTGGGAAATGCCCGTCCGCCACTCATGCTCGCCACGGTCGCCGTAGGGCTGATTCTGCTGATCGCTTGCGCCAATACCGCCAACTTGCTTCTCGCCCGCGCCGCGGTTCGAGCCCGCGAAATGGCGACGCGGCGAGCCCTGGGCGCCCGGCGGTCGCACGTCGTCAGTCAGCTGATGGCGGAGAGCCTCACGCTCGCCGTACCGGGAGGACTGCTGGGAGCGCTCATGGCCTTCGGCCTTCATCGCTCTCTTCTGGCGGTCGCACCGATCTATCTGCCTCGGCTCCACGACGTGAGGCTCGATCTGCCGATCCTCGCCTTCGCGGCCGTGGTTAGTGTCCTCGCAGGGGTTCTCTTCTCGCTCGCGCCTATCGTGCATACGTTCAGCATGGATCTCATCCGACAGATGAGCGGCGGTGTGGCAAGCGGTGGAGGTGTGGGCCAGAGGCCTCCCGGGCTGAGCCGGATCCTCGTGGTTGCTCAACTCGCACTCGCCGTGAGTCTGCTCGTTGGGGCATCGCTGATGGTGAAGAGCCTCTGGAACTTACAATCCGTGGACCCGGGATTTCGGATCGCGGGCCTCGGCGCCGCCCGCATTTATCTCGACGACAAGGAATACGCTGACGACGGCGCCGAAGAGACTTACTTTCGCACGCTTCTCGAGCGCCTTCGCGCCCGCGGGGACATCGAGTCGGCCGGCGCGAGCTCGGGACTTCCCATGGATCCGATCACCATCGATTACGACTTGCCCTACACGCTACCGGGAGAGGAGCGGGCGAGGGGCGAAGTAAGGCAGTCTTTCTTTCGAACCATCACGCCAGGCTATATCGAGACGATGGGGATTCCGGTACTGGCGGGTCGGACGATCGACCAATACGACCGGGCGGATACACAGCCGGTCGCGCTCGTCAACGCAACCTTCGCCCGGCTCGCCTGGCCAGAACGGAACCCGGTCGGCGAGCGTTTTCTCATCTATGACGGGCGTCGAGAGCTTCTCGTTGTAGGGGTCGTCGGCGACGTTCACTTCGAAGGACCGGCCGCCGCTTACAAACCCGAGTTCTATCTTCCCCATCCCCAGGCCGCTTATAGCGCGATGACTGTTGTCACCCGCTCGGCGGATGCCACCGCGGGAGCGAAGGCCATCGCCGAGGAGGCGCTGGCGCTCAATCGACGACAGCCGGTCAGCGGTCAGTTCACGCTGGATTCGCTCGCCGCGGCGTCGATCTCGACTGACCGATTTCTGGCCCGACTGCTCATCGCGTTCGCCGGTGTGGCGCTCCTGCTTTCGGCCGCCGGGATCTACGGTGTGATCTCCTACTGGGTGAATCGGAGTCGGCGGGAATTGGGAGTTCGGATGGCTTTCGGTGCGAGCGGGGGGCACGTGTTGCGATTGGTGATGGGACGCGCCCTGTCGCTGAGCGCGCTCGGCGTCCTTCTGGGTCTTCTGGCTAGCTTCGTGCTGACGCGGTTTCTCGCGAGGTTTCTCTTCGGGGTGGGCACGATCGACGCCGGCACGCTAGTAAGCGTCGTGCTCTGTCTTGGAGCGACTGCGGTTGTCGCGTGCTTGATCCCCGGCCTCAGGGCCGCGCGACTCGACCCGATGAGCTCGCTCCGGGTGGAATGAGCTGGAGCTCGCCGAAGGTCACGTTGATGGCGTCGACGTCGTCTCGGCTATACGGTATGCTCCTTGCCCACGAATGCGGCCAAGTTAACGCGGCTGCGAGCATGACAGGAGGTGCTGCAATGCGCATGCTGGTTAGTTTCCAAAACCCGGTAGAACCTTTCAATACGATGGTCAAGAACGGAACCGCTGGGCCCGCGATCAAAAAAATTCTGGAGGCGATCAAACCCGAGGCGGTGTACTTCTGCGCCAACAAAGGCAAACGGGGTGGCATCATGGTCGTGGATCTGCCGGATGCCTCCTACATCCCCAAAATCGCCGAGCACCTGTTCCTGACATTCGAGTCGACGGTCGAGTTCGTGCCCTGCATGCTCCCGGAGGACTTGGAGAAGGCACGACTGGAGGATTTCCAGGAAAAAAGGTGAGGGATCGGTGTCGACGGGCTCGCAAGCGGGGATTCTACAGCCCCTCGAGTTTCCGGCGCCGAACCGAGTGGCCCCTCATCGGCCGACGAGGTCGAGCCGTCCCTCCCCGTACCGATTGTCCTTGCCCGCCGCACCCCGGTCGAGAGCGCGGCCGTAGAGGATCTCGATGACCTGATCCAGGCTGTAGATCCCGAATCGGGCCTTCAGCAAGGCGATGGCCCCCGCCACGTGCGGGGCCGAGGCGGATGTCCCGAAAAAGGGCCCCCCCAGGGCCAGGTAGGTCGCGGTATCCACTCCGTCGGGGGCGGAGAGGTCCGGCTTCGTCCGTCCGTCGGTCGTGGGCCCCTGAGAGCTGAAAGGTTCCAGTGCGTCGTCACGCCAGTAGGTCGCTCCAACCGCGATCGCGCCATCTGTGTCGGCGGGGATGGCCAGGCTGCCCTCGGGCACCACGTACTGCACCCGATTCGGGGAGCTGGTGAAGAAGAAGGCCTCGAGCTTCACGTTTCGCGTGGCGCTGAACTGGCGTATCGCGACGAAGTAGTTGCCCGAAGAGGGCGCGACGAATCCCGCGGCCTCCGTGGGGGGCTGCGAGCCGTCCTGATAGTTTTCGGAGAACGCCACCAGCCGGCCGCTCGATGAGTCGAAGATGTAGAGGTCGTAGTCCTGGCTCGACTGGAACCAGTCGTCCCAGTTCAGGAAGACGATGAAGACGTCGCCCTCCCGGAGGGAGACGGTGTTGCCCTCGTCGGTTGACGTGTAGTTGTGCCAGCCGTCGCCGCTGGTGTCGGAGAAGGTCGCTTCCCAGTGGGTCTCCGCGTCGTTGCCCGCCGACCCTACCCACTCGACGCCGGCCGTGGTCGCCCGGCGGACGTGATCGTTGACCCTTCCCCGCCCGTCGCCGGGGCCGGCGTTGTACCAGCCGACGGAGTAAGAGATCACCTCCACCCCCTGCGAAACGAGCCAGTCCACGGCCTCGCCGTGTTGGCTCAGGGTATCGAAGTTCGCGAGATAGAGATCCGCGTCAGGTGCCATATCGTGCACGATCTCGGCGCATGCCGTCCCGTGCATGACGCCTCCTCCTCCGATCCCCAGCGGATGGAACGACCGGGCGGTGACGCTCGCGGGCAGCTCGCCGCCGAGCAGACTCGAATAGCCCTCGAATCCCCCATCCAGAATGCCCACTCGGATCGGTTCCGCCGACGGGCGATAGGACGCGCCGCCTTCCAGGATCTCGCTCGCCTGGGTGACGGCGACGCCCTGGCTAGTCACCTGCATCGTGACCGGAAGCGGGGCGGGCTCGATCCAGCCGATCTCGCGAGGGCCCGAGAGCCACTCCACGGCCTCGATGGCCACCAGGGCCTCGACCAAATCGCCGACCCGTCCCTGCACGTCCCCGCCGAACGCGAGAACCCGCGCGGCGATCGCCGTTTCCGCCCCGATCGAGAAGGCGGTCCCCGGATGAATGAGCACTCGGACTCGTTGGTGCGCGTCGAGAGGAATGGCGTTGGCCGCCGCGAAGCGGGAGGCGGCTTCCCGGCCCTCCCGGCGGTCGATCTCGGCGAGCTGCGCGAGGCGCGAATCGAGACTCGGAGAGCTCCGGCGCAGTGTCGGGGGCGGGAGCGGACCCTCGTCAATCGTCACCTGCGGCGAGCCGGGCACCGGCACAAGCGCCATCACCAGAAGAGCAATGCCCCTAGCCGGAAACGGGAAGGGGGTTTTTGGGAATCCCATCATGGCTTGCCCACCTTTCTCTTTACTAGCGTCGCGAGAACACGAAATGCACGCCCGCGCGGATCTCGAGCGAGTTCAGGCCCTGGTTGCCTCCGACCTCGGCTGTGGTCCCGCTGATCGTGTCCCGGAGCTCGGCCCTGGTATCCGACAGCGCGTTCAGGTATCGGGCCTCCCCAAAGACCTGGAACCGACGGGCCAAGACGACGTACGCTCCGCCTCCGACGTTGAACCCCAGCGCGCTATCCACCTCTTCCGTTGCCTGGAAGTTCAAGGCGGCCAGTCGGCCGGAGAGCGATGCATCGATCTCGAAACTGTTCGAGAAATACGCCACTCCGCCCGCGACGTAGGGAACCACACGCGCACTCACCGGAAAGCGAAAGACGACGCCCGCGGTGACGATCGTCGAATCCAGCGAGCCTCCCGAGAGCGCGTTCGACGGCGTCGAGGCGAGATCCGTGCTCCGGCGGTGGACGCCGGCCTCGATGCCGACGTGCTCCAGCAAGAAGAAGGCGGCGTTTCCGCCGACCAGAAATCCGTCCTCCAGGCCCTCGGCGCCGGCCGTCGAATATCCCCCGAAGGCCCCGACATAGCCACGGGTACCCTCGAGCGTCTCACCGGCCGGGCCTGGGTCGGAGGCCGGCACATCCTGGCGGTCCTCATTAGGGAAGGCCGACGAGGGGGCGAGCAGAATGAGGAGCAACGGGAGCAGACGATACGGCGCTCGCATCAGCGAGCGAAAGCGCGGGCGCATGATCCCCCCTTTCTCGGGCTTCACTAACATTTGCTCGAGGGACGACGGAGACAGCTGCGGCCCGACGCCGCTTCCAGGCCCATCAAGGCATCTTGACCAGACGCTTTGAATCGATACCCAGCCATTCGCGGCGCTGCCCATCAACCCGCTCCGTATTCCCTGCTTCGAGCGATTCACGATGATCCCTCACCCCTTTATGGTTTCGAGAGCGAAGGCATTTCATGAGGCCCACCAGGCGACCGATACGGCCAACTTCTCGAAAAAGTGCCGGCAGCTACGCCCGGTGATGGCTAGCTGCAGCGATGGCACCGGACAGGTGTTCCGGTATCCGATGACCGGCGATTCCGGCTTATCCGCTTGTGCCGTCAGGGTCCACTCTAGAATGCTCAATGGTGTGGGGGACCCGTAATCGATCGTGCCGCCACGGATCGGGCTGCTTACGGCGCGGCCAGCGCGCCGAGCTCGCTCCGCTCGCGCAGGGTGGTTGAGTTTTTCATCATCCTGCCAGCGAGAAAAAGTCTCGGGCGACAAATGTGAGGGCTTCGCCGGCTGCCACGCCTCGCACCTCGTCTCGCGCAAATAGAGCAAGCACCACGTCGGCCGCAACCCGCGGCATCGAAAGAACTGCTTTGCGGAGCCGGTTCAGCTCTCTGGAGTCTATCGAGCTGGTCCACTTTGCCGAGCCGGCTAGTACGATTTCCCCGCCGCGCATGCCCACGACATCGATCTCGACCGAGCTGTCTCGATTCCACCAGTTTCCGACCGAGGACACCCGAACCGGAAGCTCGTCGCGCGCTGCCTTCCGGCGGACGAGCTGCCGACACATCTCTTCCCAACGGGGCCCGATGTAACCGGCAAGACCCGGCAACACGGCGCGGTCGACGACATCCCGGCCCAGCCCGCGCTCGATGTCGGCTCGTCGCCGGTAGATGAAGTGAAACCAGAAGGAAAGGAAGTTGTCCGCGATGCGGTAAACGACCTGCTTCGTTCGAAGCGGGTCCTCCGTCACCGGGACCACGCGCTCGACGAGCCCGAGCTCGAGCAGGCGTTCGAGCTGATGTTGCACTTCGATGTCCGCGAACTGTCGGATCGCACCGTA
>DASPGQ010000783.1 GCA_035620555.1 Vicinamibacteria bacterium | reverse complement strand
TTCGACCGAAACGCCTCCATGGTCACGAACCCGTAGTCTTCCATGAACGGTGCGAAGAAGACAGCACGGCACCGAGAATAGTAGTCGAGAAGCTGCTCTTCGCTCAGCTTTCCCACGAAATCGATACGCGGGGAGACCCCGAGCTCACCCGCGAGCTGCTTCAGACGCTCCTCTTCTTCACCTACACCGGCGATGACGGCTCGAAGCTCCTTCGATTTCACCTGCTTCATCGCGCGAACGAGCAGATCCAGACGCTTCAGTGCGGTGAGGCGCGAGACGGCGAAAACGAAGCTCTCGTAGGCTTCGGTCCGGTAAGCGCGCTCGGGAGGCGGAGGGTAGAGCACCTCGGACGGGATGTTTCCCCACTGTCGGAGTCCTTCGGCGACGGTCTTGGACTGGGCGTAGAGCTTCGAGACGTTTCGGGTCAGAAAGAAATGGTCCGCCCTATGTATCAAGAACCGTCGAACCGACTCCTTCAGCGCGCCCTTTCTCGAAATACGTTTGCGAAACGCGGGCCAGAGATCGTAGTACTCGCGCATCCGATGGTTGAGCCAGCAGACGTGGCGAGGGTGCCTCACGGCATAGCTCGGATACCTGAGCGAGATCACTTGATCGACGGGCTCACCGTCTCCGGTCAAGCCGACATCGGTGCACCAGTTCGCCACATAGGCGGTGAACTGCCGGCCGAACCGATTCTGGGGCGTGCGAACGATTTCGGCCCGATGGCCCGCCCTCTCGAGAGCGCGCTCGATCTCTCTCGCGATCACGCGATGGCCGCCGTCCACGAACGGAACGTCCGATGTCACCACCAGGACACATCGGCTCTGGCGTTCGATCACGCTCTCGAGCTCCCCGGTTTCTCCCGAGGCTCGGCCGCGGCAAATCCCTCCCAGGCATAGATGAGCCCGCCGGGAAGGTTGCCGAGAACGCCGAGGGCGAGTATCAGAACCGAGAGCACGAACGCCCCCTCGGGGTCCATGCCCACCTGGGAGAAGAGAGCCACGTAGGCCAGGTTCGCGGTCCCCCACCCACCGATCGACACCGGCAGCATGGTCACGATGAGGATCGGTGGGATGAAGCAAAAGAAATAGATGGCTTCGGTGCCGAGTCCCATCGCCTCGGAGAGCAGATAGGCCTGAACGATGCGCAGCAACTGCACCGCGAGGGACATTCCGAGCACGAGGACCAGGACCCACATGCGATTCCGGTAACGCGCGAGGGCTCCCACACCCTGAGTCAACCAGGGCGACGAGTGCCAGCTCAGAGCCCGGGTGTGAACTCTGGGCGAGAGCGAGAGCGCGAGGACGGCCACGACCAGGAGCGACGAGGCGATGACGATCCCGAGGAGCGCGGGATGGGGGTACACGTGGTAGAAGACGGAGAGCGACAGGAGCCCGGCGAGCAACATCGAGAGCAGGCCGAGCAGTCGATCCATCACGACCGAAGCGACCGATTCGACGCCGCGCGACGTGAGCTTCCCGAATGACAGGGCACGCACCGCCTCTCCCCCGACGCCGCTCGGCAGGAAGCTGCCGAAAAACGTGCTCAAGAAAAAAATCTTCAGAATCCGCAAGCGCGGCGCCCGAACGTCGAGCGCTTCCACGAGCACCACCCAGCGCCCCGCCATGAGACCACGGTCGACGAGAACGGCGAGGAAAGTGATGAGCACGAGCAGCAGGTCGGCCCGTCTCACGAAGCGGGCCATGTTCTCGGTGTCGAGCCGCGACACCAGCAGGAGAACGAGCCCCGCGCTGACGGCCAGGCGCAGCGCCAGCTGGACGCGCTTCGACACGGCGCTCACGGCGTGACCGCTCTCGGCGTCCGATCCGCTCGCTCGGCGACCGGGGTCTCCTCGAGAAACTCGAAGTCCTTTCCGTAGTCCCAGTGCGGCCTTCGTCCTTCACTGCGGTAGCGGCCCACCAGTAGCTCGTAGAGTCGCTCCATCTTGCCGACGAACGTCCCGATATCGAATTGCCGGGATGCCGAAAAGGCGCTCGCCGAAAGCCGCTCGGCCAGGCCGGGCTCATCTCGGACCCGAATCAATGCCGAGGCGAGCGCCGCGGGGTCGCGCGGCGGCACGAGGATCGCGGTCTCGCTGTCCGTGAGCACGTCGATCAGCCCATCGACCGTCGTCGCCACCACCGGTTTTGCCATCGCCATGGCCTCGAACAGAGTCAGCGGCGTCCCTTCCCAGAGCGAGGGAAATACGGCCACGTCGAACGATGCGAAGCAGGCGGCGACGTCTCGCTGGAATCCGAGAAAATCCACGCGGTCGGCGATTCCGAGGGTTCTCGCCTGCTCCATGAGCTCCGGCTGGAGCGGCCCCTCCCCCACGATCACGAATCGCGCCATGGGGCGTTTGCTGGCAAGGATGGAAGCGGCATCGAGAAAGTAGCGGTTGCCTTTCGACTCGTGGAGGCGGGTCACGGTGCCGAAGATCTCGCCTCGGTCGGGAAGGCCGAGCCTCCGACGTGCGGCGAGAGCGGCATCACCAGAGAAGGGCCGAAAATCCTCGAGCGGGGCACCGAGATACACTCGCTTTACGCGCTCGGGAGAGAGCCTGCGCGCGTGGATGCAGAACTCTCGGGTCGAGGCGGAGACGGCGATCGCGACGTCGGTGAAGGGATCGAGGAGCTTGTCGGGAATCTTCTGGAACCAGGGCGTATCGGTCAGGTTGGCGTGCTCGTGGAGCACGTTAGGGATCCCTCGCCAAACGGCCGCCAGCCTTCCGAACGTCGTGGCCCCGTACCCGTGCGTTTGAACGACATCGATGCGGAGTCGGCTCAGAAGCGAGACGAGCGCCGGAAGCGTCGTCGGGTCGAATTTTCCCTTCTCGAGGTAGTACACGGGAAAACCGTAGCTCTCCAGCGGGTCCTCGGAGACGTCTTTCTTCCGGAGGCTCAAAAGCGAGACGTGAAAGCGAGAGCGGTCGAAGCGCGGAATCATCCAGGCGAACAACCTCTTGACGCCGTGCATGCGCGAACCCGTCCAACCGAGGTGATCGCAGATTTGGAGGACTCGAATTCTCTCGTCGCTTATCGTCCACCTCCCGGCGGGTGCAGGCGGTTGTACTTCCTCCCGATCTGAAGGAGCCGGTCGATGGGCAAGGCTTCTCGCTGGTTGCCGTCTCGTCCGGTGACGCTCACCGCCTTGAGCATCGAGTTGTATACCGCTTCTTCGGTCGCCTCGATCGTCGCCTGGAACAACGGGGAGAGGCTGTCGTTGCGCACGACCGGGCCGCCATCCTCCAGCGCCTGGGACTCGAACGCACTGCGGAGCGAGGGGGCCGTCGAGAAAGCGATCACATAGTCTCCGCTTCCGTTGGAGGACGTCGCTCCGGTACGAGACAGTCCGAGCATCGCCCGTTTGGCGATGCGTTTCAAGCCGTGGGCCGTCACCGGTGCGTCCGTTGCCACGACCATCATGATCGACCCGTCGGCGTCACTCCCACCGCTGGTCGCGTCCTTCAGGTAGTATTGGCCGAGCTCGACGCCTACGGGCAGTCCATCCATCTGGAGCACCCCACCGTAGTTGCTCTGCACGAGGACGCCGACGGTGAAGCCGCCGACGCTTTCCGGAAGTCTTCTCGACGAGGTTCCGATTCCCCCTTTCCAGCCGAAGGCCGTTGTCCCCGTGCCCGCGCCGACGACGCCTTCGTCGACCGGGCCTCCGCGAGCGTTGCGGATGGCCTCGAGCACATGGGCTTCCTTCACGTGGCGGCCGCGGATATCGTTCAGGGAACCATCGTTCGTCTCCCCGACGACGGGATTGATCGAGCGCACCTCTTCGTTCCCCGGGAGCGTCATGACGTAGGTCACGATCGCATTCGCCGCATCCCAGACCGACAGTGTGTTGGTGAGAACGATGGGGGTTTCGATGAGACCGAGCTCCTCGACCTGGCTGTACCCGATGAGCTTCCCAAAGGCGTTTCCCAGGTAGATGGCCCCGGGCACCTTCTCCTGAAAAAGGTTCCCGTCGTGAGGAAGAACCGCAGTCACCCCGGTTCGGATATTCGCGCCCTCCCAGAGGGTCACCTGACCGACTTTGACCCCCTCGACGTCGGTTATCGCATTCAATGGACCCGGGGGAAGGATGCCGGGCGCGAGACCGATGTCCCGCGCCCGGGGCCGCGAAGCGGCGTCGGGCTGTGCGCTCATCGTGCTCGAGCCCGCGAGCAAGAGCCCCAGGAAACCAAGCACCCGCATGGTCTCACTCCTTTCAGTCCGTCGTCGCCGCGCGCGCGCGCGCGACGGAGCCAGAAGAAAGCTCCGAGACGAAGTCGAGCACGCGACGGGTGCGCTCGACGTACCGCTCGTAGCTGTAATCGCGCTCGGAGCGCCGGAAAGCGGCAAGGCCGAGCTCGCGCCTTCGGGCGGAATCGGAGGCGAGCGTCAGAATCCCTTCGGCAAATGCCTCCGGGGTCGGCTCGGTGAGCACGGCACAATCGTCGTCCAACACCTGGGTGTGGGTGACGAGGCGCGTCGCCACGATCGGTTTCCCCGCGCGCAGGTACGAGTAGATCTTCAGGGGTGTGTTGTTACCCTGGCTGCGCGGGGAAGCGAGCACATCGCCGACCGCCCAGTAACGGGGCATCTCCGAGGGCGGTCGCTGCCCCGTGAAGACGACCCCGGAGAGCACTCCGAGGGCTCGAAGCTCGTTTTCGGCGGCGACCAACTGCTCGGCCTGCCCACCGACCAGGACCAGGCGCGCCTGCGGGGCTTTCGCCTGAACCTGGCGAAACGCGCGATACAGCAAGGGAAGGCCCTGGTACGCTTCGAACGTTCCGGTGTAGAGAATGACGAAGGCGTTCGCGAGCCCCAAACGTTCCCGCAACGCCTCGACCGCTTCGGGCGGTACGGTTTCACCGGCTTCGGCGAGAGGCGTGTTCTCGATCAAGAAGCACGGTTTGTTGCCGTCGACTCGCGAGACGACGCTCTCCAGATAAGGGCAGATCACGATGACGCCGTCGGAGCCTCGTATCGTCAGCCGCTCGCCGACCTCGAAGAGCCGGCGGACGAGTCCGTTGCGCGTGTAGTCGAAGTTCTCCAGCTGCTCGGGCAGCGAGGAGTGCATGTCGTAGATCGTGGGAACCCGGAAGAGCTTCGCGAGGACCACGCCGATGAGCCCGGCCTCCTCGTGGCAGTCGAGGAGGTCGTAGCGGGCGGCAAGCAGGCGCCGGATCGATGACGTGAAGACGAGTGCATCGAGGGCGAGCTTCGCTCCCGACGGGCCGACGCGCACGTTCTTGAGGCCGGGGATCCGAGGAGCGCGATAGACAGTCAGTCCCGGCATGTCCACGTCCTCGCCCATGGGGTAGGTCACGACGTCCACGGTGTGGCCGAGCTCGGTCATGGCCCGCGCGCGGTAGTACTCGCTAAAAGGCGTGCCACGAGGCTGGAAAAAGGGCTCGGGCGCGATCATCAGGATCCGCATCGGTCGCGGAATTATAGCCGCGGTCTCGGGGGGACGCGTCAGGTGCCAGGGACTCAATGCACGACGGTCGAGCGGCCCTTCCGGAGAATCGTCGAGCGCACGGCGCGCGCCAGTTCGGTTTGCCCGTAAGGTTTTTCGAGAAACGCCGTCGCGCGGTCGGAAAGGATTTCCTCGACGCTTTTCTCCGCGGTGAGTCCGCTCGACAAGAGCACCGGGAGCCCGGCGTCGAGGTGTCGCAAGCGCCGGTACGTCTCGCCGCCATCGATTCCCGGCATCACGAGATCGAGGACGACGAGGGCTACGCTCTCCTTCGCGCGCTGGATGAAATCGACGGCTTCTTCCCCGCTGGATACGACATGGACCCGATAACCGTGCGTCTCGAGAATGTCCTTTCCCAGATCGCGCAAGACCTCCTCGTCGTCCACGAGAAGGATGAGCTCTCCGTGGCCGACGGGCTCGTCGACCTCGCAAGCCGTCGCCGCCTCGTCCGCCCACCGACAAGGTAGAAAAACGTCGAACCGGGTCCCCCGGCCGGGAGAGCTCTGGACCCGGATGTCACCGGAGAGGGACTTTACGATTCCATAAACGACCGAGAGGCCGAGCCCCGTGCCCTTCGGCCCCTTGGTGCTGAAAAACGGCTCGTATAGCCGTTCCAATACCTTCGAGTCCATCCCGACCCCCGTGTCCTGGACGGAGATGCGCACCCGAGCATCCACCGTCTCCAGGCGGGTGGACAACCGCATGATCCCGCCATCACGCATCGCGTCCCGAGCATTGATCGCCAGGTTGAGCAGAATCTGCTGCAACTGGGCCGAGTCCGCCATGATCACCCGCACCGAAGGATCCAGGCTCGTCTCGATACGAATGCTCTTCGGCATGCTATGGGCGAGCAGCTCGAGCGTCTCACCAATGAGCTGATTGAGGCTCACGGGCTCGTGGCGAGGCGAGCTCTTTCGCGACGAGGACAGGAGGCGTCCGGTCAACGAAGCCCCCCGCATCGCGGTCCGCTCGATGGTCTCCACATACTTCGTCACTCGCGGATCCTGAGTCTGGTGCCGAGCGAGCGACGCATATCCGAGTACTCCGCCGAGGACGTTGTTGAGGTCGTGGGCGACGCCCGATGCGAGAAGACCCAGTACCTCCTGCCTCTGACTGTGGCGGAGCTGATTCTCGAGTCGCCTCAGCTCGGTGACATTACTCATCACCAACCGGGCTTCTTCGGCCGACGGGGCGAAGGCGTTGACAACCACCTCGATGTCGTTCTCGTCGTCGGTCCGGAGCTTCGTGGATATTTGGCTCAGGCTACCCTTCCGGAACAGTTCTCGCTGCAACTGCCGCCAGCGGTGAACGAAGTCCCGATCGACGAGGTCCTCGAACCGCCTGCCAACGAGATCCGGTGGGGAAGACCCGAAGGCGCGACTCGCCTGCGCATTGCAGCCTCGTATCGTCCCGGACTCGTCGAGCGTCACGTGCAGATCGAACGAGCGGTCCGCGATCTCACCTTGGCCAGCGATGACCGTGGAGAGTGCTTCCAACTGTCTCGCGTTCTTCAACGCCGTTGCGGTGAGCTGGCCGAGGATCTTCGCGGCCTCGAAGTCGGCGTCGTCCCATACCGGGCTCGAACCGGCTCGTCCCAGGAGCAGGACACCCATCAGCTCGCGCCCGTGAAACATGGGAACGACCAGGAGGGCGGCGTCCGGTTCGTCCAGCCTCAGCGGCCCGCGTCGCCCCACGGCTTCATCGAGACGAGAGAGAAGCCGGGACAGAAAAGCCGGAGTCAACTCGGCTCCAAACCCTTTCTCGAATGCCGTCCGCCAACCAACCGAAGCACTCTCTACGAAGACCGCGCCTCTCTCGCCGCCAGCGAGGGTAGGCCCGGCGCTCACCGCAAGGTCGAGAACGGTCTCCGACTCGTGGGCCGAGGCGAGCGCGTGCGCGTATCGCAAGAGCCCCGACCGAGCTTCGGCCAGTCGGGATTCCGACTGGCAGTGCCCGACCACTTCGGCGATTCGATTCACATGCTGGGCAAACCGGTCGATGAAATCGACCCGAGCCGCGTTCGCGGGATATACGGCGAGCGCGATCCGTTTTCCATCCGCCGCTCCCACGCACACCAGGGTGCAAACCCTGCCCGACCTCGAGCCCATCTCGAACGGGGAAGCGGAAAGGCTCGCGCCGACATCGAACGGACGAACGTGGTCCGCGGAGTACTGTTTCCACAGGCGGTAAACGTCACGTTCGTCCCTGCAGTACACGACGACGCGGCTCGCCTGGAGAAAACGCCCCAGCGTGGTTGCCGCTCTCGCCCAAATGTCCTCGATCTCCCGCGCAGCGATGAGCTCGGCGGAGACGTGGTCCAGAAGCGCGCTCTCCGCGGCGAGTCGGCGAGAACGATGCCAGACCAGGCCTGACATCGTGAGGGCGAGGGCAATCGACCCGAGCGCATACCCGTATCCCCCCGCCGCCAGGTAAGCCAGGGCGGCAGCGACGAGGACAGCTGTAGCAATGGCCCCGGGGACACGATGTTTCATGGTTTAACGGGATTTCGAATAGTATAAGACTCAAGCGCTCCTCAGCCAAGCCCTAGAAGGGTGATGGACTGAATCAGCCCACCCTGAGCGAGCGGAGCGAGCCCGGCGTGCTTGCCACGCCGTAAGCAGCCCGAGCCGTGGCGGCACGATCGATTACGGGTCCCGCCACGGCATTGAGTAGTTATGACTCGAATTCTGAGGAGTCGAGCAACCGGGCGCGTATCAGCCGAATGGGAACCAGTCCTTCTCCGAGGATGCGCTGATCGAGCTCGGTCTCGCTGCTCAAGGGAAAGGCGCGCAGGTAGTCGCGAGAGAGCCGCCTCAGGAGCAAATGCCCCAGTGCCGAGCTCCCCACTCGCGGGTCGAGCGCAACCCGCTCGGCTTCGCGCCGGGCGTCCACCGGCGAGAGATGGCCATTCTGAAGAAATAGCTCTTGTATTTGCTCGATCGTCGCGCCACGCGCGTGAAAGGAAAGGACCGCCAACAATCGAAGCTCCTCGACGAGCGCCCGCCGATCCGAGCGGAGGCGAAGCGTCGGGTCCCCACCCCGGTAGTCCGCGCTCATCGACCGCCGCCATCGCCACGAGCGCCAGCCCTCACTGGTGGTTCGGGCGGCAAATACACGCCTCAATAGGCTCGTCGATCGGGCCTGGGAGTCGAGTTGGGGGAGGCGGGTCGTCAGCTCGATCCAGGTGAGCAGCTCCACGTCGGCCTCGGCCATCGAGCCGAAGGGCACTCCAACGAGGAGGACGACGTCCCCAAGCGGCTCGGGCGACGTTTTGCGCCACAGACGAACGGGCAAAGGCGCCAAGAAATCTGACGGAACGAGCCTGACCCCTACCGGCGAGGGAAGCGCGAGGAGCCGGCCTACTTCCTCGGCGAGCAACCGGACCCCATCTTCGGAAAGCTCCGTTGCCGGCGGAGAGCTCAAGAGGTCTCGCAGCGGCTGTCCCGCGAACCTCTCCAAGGCCAGCTCGATGAGCGCGTTGGTGCGATTCTCGACCGCCTCGCTCGCCTCGTGAAAAACGTCGTCGAGCGATGCGTCGACCATGTCCTGGTAAAGAAAGAGTCGCGCGAGCGCATCCTCTCCAAGCACCGCGTCCGTTTCCGGCGCGGCGTCGAGGCGTTCGGAGAGTACCTCGCGAAGCGACTGCACCGAACGCATCGCGAGACGGTTTCGCTCGGCGAGATTCGACAGGCGATACGAAGGGATGTGCTTCTCGAGAATCTTCACCAGATCTCCGAGCACCGCGAGACACCGATCGAGCGAGGCCACGCCGTCTTCGATCCACAAACGCGAGCTTTGCTCGTCGAGGTTGGCCTTGGCTTGCTCGACCAACGAAGGGATCTCGTCGAGCCGTCCGGCGAGTGAACCCGTTCGTGACGGGAGATCCGACGACAGGAGCAGCGAAACGATCCCCGCTCGGATGAACTCACCGTAGAAGGACGCGGTTGTCCGCCATCGAGCGCGCTCTTCGAGCTCGAAGAGCTCAGCCTTCACGAGGCTCGACAGCCATAGCGCATCCGTGTGTGCCGCCGGGGACAGGCGCCTTGGGGACAGCCCCGAGAGTTTCTGCTGGAAGTCGGCCAGCCACCCGACTCGACGCTCGATGTCCGGGCGCGCGAACGTTCCGAGCCGGTCGTCGTTTCCGGCAAGCCCGGCAGCGGTCGCCTCGACCGGGTAGAACTCGAAACGCGCGGTGACGTATTCCTCGATGAGGCGCTCGAGAAGCCGATCCTCGGCATCTTCCGCTAAAGACTCCAGTCGACAGGAGCCAAGCGCGATCAGAAATACGGAGAGCGGCAGCGCTCGTCGGAGCGACCAGGACATACGACCGACTTGTTTCTTCGAGTCTCTCAATATGGTCCAGAATGAGGAGCGCCGTCAACCGTAAATTGACAGAGAAGACGAGGTGTATTTCAATGGCGCCACTCGAAAGGAGTCTTCACATGAAAAGATGGTGGATCCTATTGGTTCTGCTGCTTCCTCTCGCTTCCGTCTTTGCGCTTCAGGACGCGACTCAAGCCCTCATCGAGCTCGACAAGAAATGGGGCGAGGCGAATCTCAAGGGCGACAAGGCAACCCTAGGTGGTCTGTTGGCAGATGACATCATCTCTCTTTCTCCCGAGGGCGTGGGAGGCAAGACGCAGGTCATGGACGTGACCCCGGCCGCCGGGGTGACGAACTACGACGCCGACGAGTACAAAGTGATGATGATCGGCGATGACGCCGCGGTCATGATTCATCGCGTTGGCGCGGGGACGGAAGAGGCGTTTCGAAGCCTTCACGTCTGGGCGAAACAGGGCGGGAGTTGGAAGGTCGTCGCGACCACTGCCGTCCCCGTGGAGGGCTCGTCGAACAGTCAAGAGTAACCGAGCGGGGCTCGGTTCTCCTGGGGCGTCTTCGTTCCCGACGTCAACGTATGCTCTCGACCGGTGAATCCATGCCGAGTCGCCGGAGCTCCCAAAGGTCGGCGCGCCTCCCCTCCCCGATGCCGCCGAAAACGAGGAATCGCTCCTCGTCGGCCACGTAGGCGCCCATCGCCGCCTCGCGAGGTGGCGGGGCATCCGCGATCTCGAGCCGCGTCCACTCTCCTGTGGCAAGATCGAAGGACCAGGTCTCGTTCACGCTGCCGGCGGCGGTCGTCCCGCCGAAGACGATGAAGCGCCCGTCTCGGTCGATGAAGCTGGTTGCGAGCATGCGGCCGGGGGGCCGGGCTTCGGGAGTGACGTTCGTCCACTGTCGGGTGCCCAGATCGAAAGCCCAGGTGTCGTCGAGGGGGCCGTTTCTCTGACCTCCGTGGATGATCATTTTGCGGGAGCCGAGTTCGAGCGCCGCGGTGAGTAGACATCTCATCACCGGCCGGGCGGAATCCCGGCGCGGGCCGACTTCCTGCCAGGAGTTCGTGTCGAGATCGAATACCTGAGTGTCGTTGAAACGCTGCGAGAGATCGGTGAATCCCGCGAACTGCACCAGCGCTCTCTCGAGCGGGTCGAAAACCGCCGCGGCGCCGTAGCGCGCCTGAGGGCGCGCATTCGACGGTGGCGAGAGATCGTGCCATTCGAGTCGGTGGAGATCGAGAGACCAGGTGTCGTTGAAGAATCGACTCCCCTGCTGGCCGGCCCAGATCACCATTTGGTGTCCGTTGGGGTCGTACACCGCGTTCGCTCCGAGACGCGGCTCGGGGCCGGTCTCTCCCGTGGTGGCGAGCTCGATCCAGGAGCTCGTCAAGAGATCGAAGGCCCAGACGTCGCCGAGGAGCCCTTCGTTCGACTCGCCGCCGAAGATCACCAATCGTTGACCCACCGGGTCGAAGACTGCGGTCCCTGCGCTCCGCGGTTGAGGCGTCGGTCCCGGGACCGGAACCAGTTCGCGCCAGACCCAGGGTGGTTCGTCGTCGCCAGTCGCAACCGCGACCACGGCAACCATGAGGACGCTCGAGCTCAGCAGGCGCATCTCGGCCAGCATACCAGAAGCGGATCGTTGGAAATGTTCAAAGATCCAGTGCGAATCCGATCGCGTCTCGGATTTGCCGCATGCGCGTCTCGGACAAGCTCGTGATCAAAGCGCCGATCCTGCCGCGCGACACCGTTTGTACGTGATCGAGATTGATCGCGCAGTCATGATCCATGCCGTCGTCCGAAGACAGAAGCACTTCCGATGGGATATCCCGAATGGTCGACGTGATGGGAGCTACCGTGATCTCACCCAGGAACTCGAGCGCCGATGAACGGGTGAGGAGGACGACCGGTCGCCTTTTGTCTGGTCTCTGGAACTTGTACCACCGCACCTCACCGCGTTTCAGTCCGGCCATACCTGTTCCGTTTCCCAATCGTCGAATTCGCCTGTTTTGACCGGGTGTCTCTCGTAACCACGTCGGTGTTTCTCCTCGAGGGCCTCGATTCGAATGCCTTCGAGTGCGCGGCGCAAGGCTTGGCGAGTGAACGCCGATCGGGTCGTCCCGAGACGCTCGACGACTTCGTCGACCTCCCGGACGAGCTCGTCATCCAGAGTCATTTGTACCGTCTTCATGACATCCTCAGACTAATATCTAGAAGTATAACCATTATAGGCTCACTTGGTAGCTACGAATATAGCTATTACCGGTGTCGCTCCGGCTGATCGACTTAGAAGTCGAACACCACACCGAAGGAGACGGTGATCATGCTGGTCGTCGATTTGTGCGGCACCGGCGAGAGGTCATCGGCAAGAGCGGATAGATCCGAGGGAAGGAAATACTCCGTCTCGCCGCCAAACAGATACCGCGCCCCCAGCTCGAGCGAGAATCTGGATTCCGATTCGTCGTTTCCGGTGAGGCGGAGGCTGAGCCCACCGCCTCCTCCAAGGCTCACGGTCGTGCTGGTCGAAAGCGTGGAGAGCGTACAGTCCAATGAGCATTCCTTCAGAACGATCGCGGTCTCGAATGCCCGGAAGCCAAACACTCCTTCGACGTAGGGAGCGAGCCGGCCGTACACGGGCTGCACCCGGGACAGAAAGTGCCCGAAGTAGATGTCATTGGTCAACCGCACGTCTTTCGCGCTTCTTCCACGTGCTCCAGCTCCTCCGAGAACCAAGTCCACGCTTCCGTTTGCGTGAAATCCCAAGTCCATGCCCAGCCGAACGGGCGAGCTTCCGAGCCGACGGGTGAAATAGAACGAGCCGCCCCACCGCGTATCCCCGACGCTCTCGCCGAAATCCCCCTGGGGGAGACCGGCCACACCATCCACGCCGATTTGCCAGCGTGTTTTCTCTTGCGCCAGAGCATCGCCTGAGGCGAAAAGCATGGCGAAGCCGACGACGCAGGCTCGAAGGAACGGTTCGTCAGACGTCAAGGCAAAAGCGTACCACGATGGGTTCTCACGGCTCGGTCGCCGTCGGTTCCGCTCGTCTCGAGCGTGCGACGAGCTCCGCCAAGGGCTTGCGGTTCGTCCAGACGCCGAGGAGGACGGCCGTCAGGATCGCAAGCACCGGGCTCACCGCGAAGCGGGTGAGGACAAACGCGAGAATCGCGACACCCGAGCCCGCGAAGGCCAGCGCGCGTCGGCGAGGGACCCTCTGCTCCGAATCGCGATACGACGTCGCGCCCAGCCAGACGAGAAAGACCCCGGTGAGACTCAGCACCTGCCCGAGCAGAGCGCCCGAGCCAGTCGCATAGGCAATACGAAACCACGCGTCGTCTTCGCTCTGGTTGGCGTAGAGCTTTTCGAATCCATAATGCAGACCGACGGCAGGAACCTCGATCGTCGGGGGCGCTTGCGGCGTGGAAGCTTCGAGTCCTGGCTTCATCTCCTCCGCGGTCACGACGTCGCCCGCGGCAACGAGCTTCATGTTCGTCCTCGGAGCGCCGTAGTCGTAATCGGGTGGCAGAAAAACGTCCCACTTCACTCGGGTCATGAGAATGTCGGCACGCGCGAGGCTCCCCCCGGCGCGGCCCAGGCTCCCGAAACGGGAGCCCGCGGTCGCATAGATGATGTCCACGGGAAAGCTCGTCGACGAGCTCGGTATCGGAACGAGCACGGCGTTCTCACCGGAGACGGCTGGCTTTTCGGCTCTTCCGTCGACCGCGGCCGACCATACCTCTGAGTGCGGGGGAAGCACGAGACGAAGGAACTGCTTCTGGCTGTTGCGGACGTCGAAGCGAGCCGTCGTGACCGAGAGGCCGTCGGCGGTGAAGAGCGTCCGGAAGCGCGCCTCGTCGATCGTGGCCTGCTGGACCTCGGCCACCGCATGGCGGGTCAACTCGAGCGCCAGCCGATAAGGAGGCTCCGACTGCGCGTACTTGAACGCCATGAGAATGGGGTTGACCGTGCGGAGAACGAGCTGTCGCGGAAGCTCCCGGGCATCGAGGCGAGTCAACCCCGAGACCTCGAGCACCCGCACTTCGACGGCGCTCAAGGCCTCGACGGCGATACGCCCCTGCTCGATCTCGGCGCCCACGACCCTTAGGCGCGGCAGCTCGACCTCCGTCTCGTTCGCGCCCAGGACCTGCTCGTACGTCACCTCGACGCGGAAGTCCCCGTCCATCTCCTGGGTGAAGTCGAAATCGATGCGCTGCTCACCGTCCTGCTCGCTCACGACATGCTCCCTGAGGGAGGGCGCGGTGACTCCGAGGACGTTCACCCCGGCGGGCAGACCGAGCGACAGGGCCATGAGACGGCCCGACTTCACGTTGAGCTCGACGCTCGAGGTTGCCGAAAGGCTCGCTTCCCCGAGGGAGACGAGCGTGTCGATGCGGGCGTCGAATTTCCCCTGGGCGACTTCGGGGGCGGTCGCGACGACGGAGAGCGAGGGCGGCGATTCCACGTATTTGAACGTGTGGGCCACGGTTCGGGTGATGCCCTCGCGCACGAAGGGGGGCAGCTGGTTCTCGCCCACGCGGGTGAGCGTTTCGTCCGGGGTTCCCGCTGGGGCCAGCGTCAGGTCGCGCGTCGAAAGGAGCGCCACCATGCCCTTCTGGCGCTGCGGCCCGAGCGCCCGGAACAACGGGGCTTCGATTCCCACCGCCTCGGCGGCTCCCGCGAGCGAGCGGTCGAGGTCCACAGCGAGCACGAGCTCTCCGCGGACCTCGCGATCGAGGAAGACTCGAAGCACGTTCGATTCCACCTTCCAGTCGGCGACGGCGCCCGAGGCGGACGTCACGCGGTTGATCTGAACGTCGGCGGGGACGGCCAGCTCGAGCACGTTGGTCCCGCCGCGGCTGACCTCGAACTGGGCGACGATCCGGCCGAAGAGCACACCCTCCTCGGCGTGGAACAGGTGGAACAGAGAAGCGTTCCACCGGAGCTCGGCCCGTACGTCCTCGGGAAC
>DASPGQ010000782.1 GCA_035620555.1 Vicinamibacteria bacterium | reverse complement strand
GCCCGGGACCGGGCCCACGTCATCGCGGCGAAGAGCGGCCTGATCGGTCTCACCCGCGCGCTCGCGGAAGAGGGCCGCGGCCGCATCCGGGCGAACGCCGTCGTTCCGGGCCTCATCCGCACCGAGCGGAGGCCCGGCCAGTCCGACCCGACCGTCGGCGAGAGCGAAGTCGGGATGCCTCTTGGCACGAGTGAGGACGTCGCCCGCACCGTCCTCGCCTTCTGCGACCCTCGCGACATCTACGTCACCGGGCAAACGGTGCACGTCAACGGCGGTCGATTCATGCCCTGAGGGACCTCGGAGTCTCTATACTCCCCGCGTGGGTCTACCCGGGTTCGTCTTGCTTCTCCTCACTCTGGCTACCTGGGTAGCACCGCTCTCGCCGGAGTTTACCCTCGAGATCCAGGCCATCATCGCGGGGATTGGGTGCGTATCTATTCTCACGAGCAGGGTGATGCAAAACTCACCCCACCCTGTGCGAGCGGAGCGAGCCCGGCGCAATCGTCCGCACTCGGGCTGCTTCGAAGGAACGAGATGTTGCGGGGCCGCTCCGAAGGGCTGCCCACCGCAAAGTTGCCGCGCCGTAAGCAGCCCGAGCCGTGGCGGCCGATCGAACGCGGGTCCCGCCACGGCATTGAGCACGAGAATGACTCGCTTAGTGAGTTTGGAGTTGGCACAGCTCGGGGTTCGGGTCGATAACCTCCTCCCGGCGTGTGGGGTGTTTCTCGCCGTGACCGCCGGTCTGACCGCTCCAGCGATGATTGGGACGCGGTCCGGTATCGGGTTGCCGTTCCCGCTCGGTGAGCTTCCACGCTACTTCCTCTGGGCATTCTTCCAGCAGTTCGTAGCCGTCGGCGCTTTCTGGCTCCCTTTTCGGCGGGCGATGGGATTGCCCCTGGAAGAAGTCGGATCGTTCTCTCGCGAGGTGGCCGTCGCTGGGGCGGTGGCGCTCGTGTTCGTGGTCGCGCACGCTCCCAATCCCGGGCTCATGGTGCTCGGGGGCGTCGCCGAGCTCGTCTGGTTGAGTCTCTTCGGCCGGTTCCGAAACCTCTTTGCACTCTCCGTCGCCCACGGGGTCGCTGCCCTCGTGGTGAGCCATCACCTCGTCCCGTCTTTCTGGCTGACGTCGATGCGGGTGGGTCCTTCTTACTGGGAGCCATGAACCGCCATAGCATCGTCCTCGCCATCTTGCTATCGATACTCGCTAGCCTCGTCGCGGGGCTCAATATCGGCGTCGGCGCGGTAGACCGCGCTCTGATCGCCTCGGTCGGCGCACTTTTCGCTCTCTTCGTCCCGTTCTTCCTCTTTGGGCTGAGCGACTTCCTTCGCGGCTCTCTTTCACGACCGGCCTCGCTGGCACTCGTGCTCGTCGCCTTGCTCCTGCCTTGCCTGGTTTACTTCGCGGGGACGTCCGATTACCGCCCGACTTCCTTCATCGGGCTCGTCGCCTTCATGGGTGTTCCCACGGCGCTCGTGCTGCTAGCACGACGCCGCCCGGCGCCGGTCCTGTGGGACGTCCTCGCGGTGCTCGCGATCTGGCTTCCTTTCGACTTTCGGCTCCTCGACGGGATCTGGTCTTGGCCGGAAGGAAGAGCTTCCTACGGGCTCTCCGTGGTGCTCGCCGTCGACCTGGCGCTCGTTCTCTTCGTCGCCTACCGTGCGACTCCTGGTGTCGGCTATCGGTTCCGACTCGGGCTGCGCGATTCGGCCATCGTCCTGGGTTGCTTTCTCGTTTTCTCCGCGCTGGCCATTCCCCTCGGGCTCGGTATCGAGTTCATCGAGTACACCGCGCGTCCCTTCGACCTTCTGGGTCTTCTGGGCTCCTTCGCGGCGATCCTGATTTTCATCGCCGTCCCCGAAGAGCTTCTGTTTCGCGGTCTCATCCAGAACTTCCTGGAGAGAACGTGGAGGCGCGACTTGCTGGCCCTCGTCGTGGCCGCGGCGATCTTTGGCGCTGCACACCTGAACAACGGCGAGGTGCCGAACTGGAGCTACGCCCTGATGGCGACGCTCGCCGGCTTGTTCTACGGACTGGCCTACCGCTGGACCGGTACGATCTTCGCGTCGGCCTTGGTGCACGCGCTCGTGAATGCCGTATGGCGTGCGTTTTTCCGGTGAGGGCCGCGTTGGGCGGCTTTGCCTTTGGGGGCGCCAGGCGAGTCGGCCGTTGTGCGTGCGGCCACCTGGGCCGATGTGATGGTCGAGGAGCGGCATCAGCGGACGACGATGGCAACCACGTAGTGGCTGCGGCCGCCGTTCCACGCAGCGCCGGGCGCGCTCGTGCCGCCGAGTTCCACGGGCCCGGCGGGAAAGTCACGGCGGAATAGATCGAACTTCCCCATGACGTCCCCAGCGACTTGGATAGTCTCGTCAATCGAGGTCCAGGTCTGAATCCATCGGGGAATGCTCGTAGCCCGGGCATCGAACCCAACGTAGACCGTGACCGGCCTTGTCACCTGGAACGTCAGGAACCTCGATGCGTCGACGAGCTTGTCGTCGTTTCGTGTCCGGATCCAAAGCGCGCCTTCGAGCACCTCGGGCACGACCACGAGCTCGTAGTCGCGGTCGACGTAGTAACGATCGCCCGGCCCGATGTATTCCGCGCCGAGACTGGCGGGACGCAGATCCGAGAGGACGAGGTCTTTGTCACCCACGAATACCCGCAGATTCTCTGAATAGGCCGACGATGCCTCGCCGACGGCCCTCACCCGATACCAGATCGACGTCCCCGGAACGACTCCGGTGTCCGAAAAGCTGGCGTCGTCGATTGACGTGAGCGCGATTCGGCGGAATGCACCGGGGATACCGCCGTGATCTGGAGCGCGCTCCACCTCGAAACTCCTATCGTCGCGATCCTCGGTTTGGGAACTCTCACCCCACTTCAGATCGACGCGGAACGACGTGCCGGAGACGACGCGCATTCGGTGGGCGACTTGCGCGAGCGCCTCGGAAGATGGGGAGGGCAGCCGTTGGAACTCACCAACCGCCAGAGCCCAATCCGATTCGTAGGGAGCTTCCCAGGTGCTCGTGTCAGGTTCCATTTCGCCCAGATCGATCTCCCGGTAGCTCTGGCGGGTATCCACCGCGATCGCCGGCTGGGGTGCACGAAGATTCTCGAGCGATAGCTCGACGCGGGAGGCCCTCTCTTTGTAGAAGAGGTATCGTCCGGATTGGGCCGATCCCAGGCATAGCGTGGTGCTCTCGGGGTCGGCGTCACCCGGGCTGCAGCGCCTCATCTCTTTCACGAAGCGTCCCCGGATGAACTCGAAGTGCGCTCGGATGACATCCCGGTTGGGAAAGGGCGCGGAGCCCAGCTCGTGAGTGCCGCCTTCGAGGAGATAGCCCCAGATGTTGCCCACGCCTCCGGCCAGGGTCGAGCGCCAGAGTCCGCGCCGAACGTCGTCGACTCCATAGTGCTTGGACTCTCGGTCGGGAAGGACGCGAAATCGATCCTCGGAGAGGACCGGCTTGTCGGGGTTCGCCTCGAGCGCGGCGACGTAAACGTCGTAGCCAGGCTCATGATGCTCGTAGCTCGCGTAATCCAGCCCGTCGTTCCACGCGCGGTAAGGAGAGTGGTTCGTCCCGCGGTTGGGTCCGGCGGGACGCCCGCCGAGTAAGTGTGGGCGGGGCAGCAGCTTGTGCAGACGATCGCGCCACGAGTGAATCTCCGCCCGGCTCACCCACTCGTTGAGATCGAATCCATACCCCATGCTCCACCCGGGAAGAGGTCCGAGACGCCGGGCAATGGTCTCCTCGACCCTCCTTGCCACCGAGCCCCGGAGCCCTCCCCAGTCGCCTCGCGCCGACGGCGTCTGACCGCGCTCCTCGTCTCCCCAGGCCCAGAGGTGCACCATCCCTCCCGCGGCGTTGGTCTTCCGGATGAGAAGCTGAAGCGCATCGAACGTTCTCGGGTCGACGGGCGGATCGCTTCCCGGAATCCTCCGGCAATCGTCTTCTCCGAGGTCGAACCACCGGCATGAGAGAAACACGTGGAATCCATTGAATCCGTGCTCGGAGACAAACGTGCGGATGTCGCGGTCGATCTTGGAAGGGTTTTCGTAGAAGTGTTGCGGCTCGGCATACATGACCAGCTGAGGCACGAAGGCCTCCCCGGTTCCCGTCCATCCCCATTTGTTTCCGAAATGGGTGAGGTCACCTCGCGCCTGAAAGAGCGCGAGGACGAGCAACAAAGACATCACGCGTCGGATTGGGAAAGGGAGGGTGCCGTTGGCCGGGAAGCTATTTGACGCAGAGGACCGCCACCGGTGAGAAACGTACGACCTTCTCGGCGATGCTTCCCATCAGAAAATAGTCGAACCCGGTGAGGCCCCGCGTTCCGATCACGACGAGGTCGGGCTTCTTCTCCCGTATCGCCTGGAGGATGCAATCGGCCACATCGTCCGCCTCGCGAACGTCGGCCTCGAACGGCTGCCCTTCCATCCAGTCCTTCATCCGGTCGCGCAAGCGATCGGGAAGACTCGGATCGGCTCCGAAAACCCGGATGTACTCTTCGGGATGCAGGCCGGCGAATGCCGGATTCAAAACGACGTGGAGGAGAACGAGCGAGCCCTTCGCACCCTTCAGCTGCGACCCCGCAGCAACCGCGCGCCTGGAGTTATCCGAGAAGTCCACCGGCACGAGGATGGTCTCAATCTTGGTTCCCGGCTTCGCATCGGAGCGGACGGTCACCACGGGGACAGGTGCATGGCGAACGATTTTCTCGGCGAGGCTTCCGATAATCCACCGATCCACGCCCGAGCGACCGTGCGTTCCCATCACGACCACATCGGGCTCCCACTGCTCGATCTTGTCCATGATCGCTTCGTAGGCCGAGGGATTCCTCTCGACCTCGCAGCTCGCGACCAGCCCCTCCTTCTTGAGGCCCTGGCACTCTTTTTCGAGCTGGGCCTTGGCGTCGGTCTCGAGCTTGTCGAGAAAATCCGTCAGGAGGTCCCCCAGCTGGCGAAAATCGTGTGCGTGGGTAAGGACCTCGTGCACAAGCAAGAGCTCGGCGCCGTGTTTCTTGGCGAGTGCTTTGGCGAAGCTCTTGGCTGGCAGACACTCGGGAGACAGGTCGGTTGGAAACAGGATCTTGCGAACCTTCATGACGAGAACTTAACCCCGATCGAGGAACGTTTCAAGAGAGGATGCTTGACAGCACGTCTGCCACAACCCTACCCTTTCGCCCTCGATGATCTTCCGCTACGATGAGTGGACGACGTTTCACCCGATCTTCCAGCTCACGATCCTCGGGCTGTTCGTCATCGCCGGGGTGGTTCCCATGCGATCCGCGCCGTCGATGGGTCTCGTCTCTGTCGCGGTTCTGGTGATCCTCGTCGCTGTCTTCGGGCGCCTTCGGTTTCGCGTGGACGAAGAGGCGGTTACCGCCGAGTTCGGTTTTCTGGGCTGGCCCGCACAGCGTGTGCCGCTTGCCTCCATCACCCGCGCTCGCTCGGTATCCTACCGCCCCATCCTCCAGTTCGGCGGTTGGGGTATTCGAACCGGGAAACTGGAGGGGGAACGTACCGGTGTGTACTCGCTCGAGGGAAATCGAGGCGTGCTCCTCGAGCTTTCCGAGCCGCGCCGGGTCTGTATCACGAGCACCCGTCGATTTCTGCTCGGCACGAGCGACGCCGATCGCCTCGCGGCAGCCATTGGCAAACCCTGATCGCAAACCTTGATCGTCATTTCTAAGGAGGCCCGCGCATGAAGACTCTGAACGTGTCGCTCCTGACGTTCATTCTCGGAGTCGGCTCCGGACCGGCCCAGGAGGCTGAAGTCCTGACCGTCATCATCGCGGGGGGAGAGGTCCATGACGGGCTCGGCGGACCACCGCGAACGGCCGATGTCGGTATTCTCGGAGATCGGATCGTCGCCATCGGTGATCTGAGCGGTCGCTCGGCGGGCCAGCGGCTCGACGCCCAGGGACTCTCCGTGGTGCCCGGCTTCATCGACATTCACAGCCACGCGGTTCGGGGTGTCTTTCGACATCCGATTGCCGAGAACTACATCCGCCAGGGGGTGACCACCGCAGTCGGTGGACCCGACGGTGGCTCGCCCTACCCCATCGCGCAGTTCCTGGCCCGGGTCGATGCGGCTCCACCGGCCATCAATTTCGCCCTCATGGTCGGTCACGGAACAATCCGACGGGAGGTCATCGGGAACGAGGACCGCGCGCCAACGCCGGAGGAGCTCGGGCGAATGAGAGAGATGGTGGCGCGGGCCATGCGCGAAGGGGCCTTCGGTTTGTCTACCGGCCTGAAATACGTCCCCGGAGCCTACGCGGAAACGGAGGAAGTGATCGAGCTCGCGCGCGTCGCGGCGTTTTTCGGTGGGATTCACATCAGTCACATGCGCGAGGAAGGCTTGAAGCTGCTCGACGCCGTGCGGGAGACCATTCGCATCGGTGAAGAGGGAGGTCTGCCGACCCAGCTCACGCATCACAAAGTGGTTGGCGCTCCCATGTGGGGCGCGAGCACCAAGAGTCTCGCCCTCGTCGACGAAGCGAGAGCGAAAGGGATCGACGTCACGATCGATCAGTATCCGTACACCGCGTCGAGCACCTCTCTCTCGATTCTCTTTCCCGCGTGGAGTCTCGAAGGCAGCGAAGAGGATCGCGTGGCACGTTTGAGAGACCCGCAGCAGCGGGAGAGGATCAAGAAGGCGATCATCGACAACCTCGTCGAGGACCGCGGTGGGGGCGATCCCAAGAACGTCGTCGTCTCGCAATGCTCCTGGGACCCCTCGCTGAACGGGAAGAGCCTCGCCGACATCCTTCGGGAGCGGGGCCGAGCCGTTACCATCGACGAGGCCGCCGAGCTCGCCCTCGAGCTCGAAGAGAAAGGGGGATTCTCCGGCGTTTTCCATGCCATGGCGGAAGAGGACGTGAGGCGCATCCTCCAACACCCTCAGACGATGATTGCATCCGATGGCGGGATTGTGGCCCCAGGCGAAGGGGTGCCCCATCCGCGTAACTACGGAACGTTCGCTCGGGTGCTCGGACATTACAGCCGAGACGAGGAGCTTCTCACCTTCGAGGAGGCGATCCGGAAGATGTCGAGTCTGCCGGCGCAGAGGCTCGGGCTTCGTGACCGCGGAGTCCTGAGCGAAGGCGCTTACGCCGACATCGCGGTCCTCGATCGTGAGCGAGTCAGCGATCCCGCCGTGTTCGGAGATCCGCACCAGTACGCCATCGGTGCTCGACACGTGCTCGTCAACGGCGTCCCGGTGATCGCCGACGGACAGGTGACCGGGGCTCGGCCGGGCCGCGGCCTGAGGCACAGGTACGTAATTCGGTAGATCGTCAGTGCAGTACGATCCCTCCCCTCGTCACGCCGCGGTCGCCCGGTCGCGAGAGATCTGGGATCTTGCTTGCGTTAACCGGCTCTTTTTCCTATGCTTTTCCGATCCTGGGAGGCATTCGTCAATTGCGGACACGGTAGGGAGAACGAGGGAGCAAGCCACATGACACCGATTCGAAACAGTCGCAGAACGTTTCTGAAGAGCGCCGGAATGACGGCACTCGTGGGAGCCGTAACCGGCAGCTCCTCGAGGGCTACGGCCCGCGGTGCTCTGTGGGAAGCGCCGGCCGATGAGCTTTTCGACTTCGAAACGCCTTACAGCCGAGTCGGGACCCACTGCATCAAATGGGACCGCCAGATCGAGAAGTTCGGCAAGGACAACATCATGGTGGGAATGGGTATCGCCGACATGGATTTCCCCGCGGCGCCCTGCATCACCCGAGCTTTGGCCGAGCGTTGCCATCACGAGAACTGGGGTTACCTGGAGATTCCGGACTCTTACATCGAGTCCATCGTCGCCTGGAACAAGAAGCGCTATGGCCTCGACATCGATCCCGACACTATCGTTCTGTCCAACGGCGTTCACCCGGCACTCATCGCTGCTCTGCACACGTTCTCGCCCCCGGGAAGCAAGGTCCTGCTGACGACGCCCACCTACAACGGCTTCTACTCGGACCTGACCTATTGCAACGTGCAGCCGGAAGACAGTCCGATGAAGCTCGTCAACGGTCGGTACTCCATCGACTTCGACGATCTCGAGTCGCGAATCAGCCACGACACCCACACGCTGATTCTCTGCAACCCGCAGAATCCCACCGGCAATTGCTGGTCGGCCGAGGATCTGATGAAGCTCGGGGAGTTGTGCCTCAAGCGTCGCGTCGTCGTTCTCGCCGACGAGATTCACTGCGATTTCGTCAACAAGGGAGAGAAGTACACTCCGTTCGCCAGTCTTCCCGACAAGGAGATCGTCGACAACAGCCTCACGTTCAAGGCCGCCAGCAAGACGTTCAGCCTTGCGGCGATGAAGAGCGCCTGGTTCTTCTCGACCAACCCCGACTATCTCGCCAGAGTGAAAGCCAATCACCGAGCGGACGTCAATACGCTGGGTCTGGTTGCCAACCAGGCGGCCCTGACCGAAGGCGAGAGCTGGCTCGATCAGCTGTTGGTCTATATCGACGGGAACCACGCCTTCGTCGAAAACTACATCAAAGACAACATGCCCTTGGTCCAATATACGAAAGCCGAGGGCACCTATCTCGCCTGGCTGGACGTCGGGCAGGTTATCGACAGGATCGACGCCAAGAAGAAGGCCGCGGAAGCCAGCAAGACCGCGGACACGCCCGTGACGCCCACGACGATCGTGGAGAAATGGTTCGTCGAGAACGCGAAGGTCCAGTTGAACCCCGGAGCGTCCTACGGCACTGGGGGAGAAGATCACATGCGGATGAACCTCGGGACCTCCCGCAAGCTCATCGAGCTGGCGCTCGACAACATGGCCGCGGCGCTGAAGAACGTATAGCTCTCGGGAAGAACGTCGAGATTCCGGCCAGAGCTCAGGCGAC
>DASPGQ010000781.1 GCA_035620555.1 Vicinamibacteria bacterium | reverse complement strand
GGTCGTGCCGAGCACCGAACGCTCTTCGATTTGAACACCGATCCGCCGAGCTTCTTCGTATCCGGCGACCGGGTTCGATTCGTGCCCGTGGATGCGTTGCCCGAGCTCGTCGGAGCGGAACCCAATCGAGCCCGAGCCGCTGCGTCGTCACGTGTCTCTGCCGTGGTAGAGGACGGGGGCCTTCTGACGACGATTCAAGATCTGGGTCGATTCGGCTACCAACGCTACGGGGTTCCGGTTGCCGGAGCCATGGATGCGACCGCTCTGCGTGCGGCCAACCAACTGGTGGGGAACGACCCGGGCGCGGCGGCGCTCGAATGCACCGTCGACGGCCCTCGCCTGCGCTTCGAGGAGACCGCCGTCGTCGCCATCGCGGGCGCCGACCTCGCAGCCGTTGTCGAGCGCTCTGATCTCGGCTCTTGGCGGGTGCCTCCGTGGAGCTCGTTCCTAGTCCGGCCGGGGAATACCCTCCGCTTCGAGGGTCGCCGAACCGGGGCCCGCACGTATATCGCGTTCGCCGGAGGCATCGATGTGCCCGTGGTGCTCGGGTCGCGGTCGACGTACCTCACCGGCGGTTTCGGGGGCTACGAAGGGCGGCCACTTCGGGCCGGGGATCGCCTCGGCGCCGGGCCTATCGGTAGGCGCGTCGCCCCGGGCTCGAGGCTCGCGGCACCCCCCGCACCCTTCGAAGCGCTGCTCCGAGTGATCCTCGGGCCGCAGCAGGATCACTTTACCGATGAGGCGATCGAGACCCTGGCGGGTGCGACCTACACGGTCGGTGCGGCCTCGGATCGGATGGGCTACCGGCTCGAGGGACCGATGCTCCGTCACGCGGGACCGAAGGAGATCGTTTCCGACGGAATGGTCCTGGGGGCCATCCAGGTACCTCCGAATGGACTTCCCATCGTCATGATGGCCGATCGCGCCACGACCGGAGGCTATCCGAAGATCGCCACGGTGACCAGCGCCGATATTGCCCAGCTCGCCCAGCTCGTTCCCGGTGACCGCGTACGGTTCGCACCGGTGGCACTCGACGAAGCCCGAGCTCAGTCGATGGCGAGGCCATAGAACAGACGAGCAACCTTCTCCCGTCCTCGCGCGTCTCAATGGCAGAAACGAGGTGCATCGATGACGTCTCTGCTTTACGAGGCCCGTCAAACGGTCCGTGCCATGGGCAAGCAGCCATTGTTCACCGCGGTCGCGGTCGTGACCCTCGGACTGGGAATCGGGGCGAATACGGCGATATTCAGCGTCGTCGACACCGTTCTCCTCGACCGGGTTCCCTACCCCGTAGAGGAGCCGGAAGACGTCATGGTCCTGACCGAGAAGAGCCGTTCCTGGGACGCCATGAGCGTCGCCTACCCGAACTTCAAGGATTGGCAGCGTTTGAACCGCTCCTTCGAATCGATGGTCGGATTCCGGGACACGCGCTTCAACCTGGTCGGGTTGGACGAGCCCCTCCGCCTCTCGGTCACGCGGATCTCGCATGGCTACTTCGACATTCTCGGAGTGACGCCTGCTCTCGGGAGACTCTTCGACGAGTCCGAGGACGAGCCCGGTGCTCCCGCGGTCCTGGTCCTCAATCACGAGCTCTGGCGAGACCGATTCGGGGAGGATCCTCGGGTGGTGGGTCGGGTCGTCCAACTCGATGAAGCTTCTTACACGATTATCGGTGTTCTGCCCGAGGACTTCGAGGTTTCTTCCCGCGAGCGGGCGTTCACCACTCTCGAGCCCTGGGCGGCGGTGAACGAGAGCGCGCAAGACCGCGGCAATCACCAGGGGATCTACGTTCTCGCGCGGACTCGCCAGGGCGTCTCTTTCGAGGAAGCCCGCTCGGAAATGGAGACCATCGCCCGGCAGCTCGAGGAGGAGTACCCGAACACCAATTCCGGGGTCGGCATCACGATGAAGCGGCTCTCCGACCACCGGGTGGAAGACTACCGGACGACGCTCTGGACTCTCCTCGGCGCGGTGAGCCTCGTGCTCCTCATCGCCTGTGCCAACGTGGCCAACTTGCTTCTTGCGCGAGCGGTCAGCCGCAAGCGGGTGACCGCGATCCAGGCGGCTCTCGGTGCAAGCCGCGTCCGGCTCGTCCGTCAGGGATTGGTCGATGGACTCCTGCTCGCCGTCGCGGGTGGCGCCTTCGGAGGGTGCCTCGCCTTCGGGGGGCTCCACCTCATCAAAGGGCTTCTTCCGGCGGACCTTCCCCGGATCGATCGGATCGCTCTCGACTCTCAGGTGCTCGCCTATGCCCTCGGCCTCTCCGTTCTCACGGGTCTTCTCTTCGGCTCGTTCCCCGCCTGGTTTTCGTCACGAGCGAGACCCAGTGATCCCCTCAAGGAAGGAAGCCGGGACACCGGCGGCGGGGCCGCGGGTCGAGGACTCCTGGTCGCGGAAGTCGCCCTCGCCACGATGCTCCTCATCGGGGCCTCTCTCCTCATCCGCAGCGTCTATGAGCTCACTCGAGTCGACCCCGGCTTCCGCCCGGATCACCTGCTGACGATGAACGTCGGCGTTCCCTACTCGCGCTACGACGGTGAAACACGCATCTCCTTCCTTCGCCAGATGGACGAGGAGCTGCGAAGCCTTCCCGGTGTTCGTTCGGCCACAGTCGGTCTCGTCCTCCCCATGATGGGCTCGAGCTGGAGCTCGATCTTCGTCGTGGACGATCGCCCGACTCCGGAGAGGAGCGAGCTCCCGAGCTCCTTGTTTACCCCCGTCGCTTCCGGCTACTTCGAGACATTCGAGATTCCCTTGGTTCGCGGAAGGCTGTTCGAGGCCACGGACGCCGCCGATTCGCCCGAAGTGATCGTGATCAACGAGACACTGGCGAGCCGACTCTGGCCCGGGCAAGACCCGATCGGAAAGCGCCTGAAGCAGGGCTGGCCCGAGAGTACGGGTCCCTTCAACCCCTGGCGAGAGATCGTCGGCGTGGTGGGGGACGTCAAGCAGTTCGGCCTCGGAGAGGAGGTTCGAATGCAGACCTACATCCCTCTTGGCCAGACGGGAAGCGGGATGTGGGACGTACAGATCGCGCTCCGGACGGATACGGATCCGTTGACTCTCGTCGAGACCGTGAAGCGGGGGCTCTCTCGGATGGATCCAACCCTTCCCGTCTACGACGTTGAGACGATGGAAGCGGCGATCTCGGACTCGGTCGCTCCTCGGCGCTTCACGATGATCCTGCTCGGGCTGTTCGCCGCGCTCGCGCTCGTGCTCGCCGCCGTGGGACTCTACGGGGTTATCGCTTATTCGGTCGCGAGGAGGACGCGGGAAATTGGGCTCCGCATGTCGGTCGGAGCGGATCGTGGCAACGTGTTTCGCCTCGTCGTCCGCCAGGGAATGGGCTGGTCGACTCTTGGTGCTTTGATCGGGGTCGCGGGGGCCGCCGGAGCTAGCCAGCTACTCTCGAGCTCGCTGTTCGGTGTGAGCGCCCGGGATCCCCTCACGTTCCTCTTCGTTCCGGTCGTTCTTCTGGTCGTTGCCTTCGTCGCCTCCGCGGTGCCCGCGCTCGGTGCGAGCCGTATCGACCCCATCCGGGCTCTGCGCTACGAATGATCGCGAGCGGGGGAATGAGCGCCGCAGCGATTCGATGCTCTTGTCCGACCTTTCCAGGAGAATCGACCGCACTTGACGGGAACGTTCGTTTGGGGAAAATGGGCGCATGGTGTTAGAGCTTGTTTTCATTCTGCTACTGACAACAGTGCAGCAGGCAGACTTTACCGGGACCTGGGAGAGGAATCCGAAGCTCAGCCAGGACCCATTCCAGAAAATCGAGCGAGCGCTCGGAAGTGGGCAGTCCTCGGGCGCGGGGGGCCGCCAGTTCGACGTTTATAGCCGTACGGGGCTCCTCCGAGACGTGGATCGGGTGACACTTCGGAGAATGCTTCTCGATTTCGCCGAGGTTCTGGATCGGGTCCAGGTCGAGCATGGAAACGGCGAGCTGAAAGTGTGGGTGGGAAACGACGACTACTTCGGCCTCTTCTACCTGGATGGTGAGCCGCACTCGCGAGAGCTCCAGGAGGGAGTTCTCCTGGAAGCAACCGCGAGCTGGAACGGTGACAGCATAAGCGTCGTCCAGAAAGGCGAAGCGGGTGGACTGATTCGCGAAATCTACTCCCTTCTCGATGGAGGTAAGCAGCTCGCCGTAGTCTTTCAGCTCGAGCACAAAGCCTCGGAGACACCGGTGATGTTTCGAACCGTTTACGACCGAGTCGAGTAGCGCTCGTTCGCCGCGGTATTGTCACGACCGGCAGGTTCCTTTCGCGGCGAGCCCGAGGAGCATGACTAGCTGTTCATGCTTCGGAAATCGTCTTCCCGAGCACCTTCGCACCGAGTCAGCGACCAGCGGTCCGGTCAATCCGATGGCTGACAACCGCTATCGACGCAGCGAATCTGAAGCCGCATGCCCTTTAGAATCGCGCCACGTTCGTTTCGGCCGGTGAACGTCACCTCGAGCACCTCGCCATCGTCCTCGACCTGGACATGGCCAAACTGCTGGATGGGAACGAGGCCGAAGGCGATTCTGCGGCCCGCCCTGCCGTGGCTGTACGGACCACCTTTGTGCCGGGCATAACGGTCGAGGGGTGCCGCGTGGAAGACGGGGAACGCGCGCTCGCCCGGCGGGGCATCGGTCGCGAAGTTCGAGTTCGTGCCGTCGTCGATGGCGACCATGTGGCCGTCGCCGCTCAGCATGATCATGCGATTCGCCATTCCCGCATCACGAATTCGGTTGGCGATGTATCGCCGCTCCCAATCGTAACGTCCCCATCCGTGGCCGCTCCCAGGCTCCGCAATCCACGGAACGACATTGACCCACGCGACGAGCGCGTAGCGGTCTCTGGCGCTTTCGATCTCACTGAGGAGCCACTCGCGTTGCGCCGCGCCGAGCATGGTTTTGTCGGGACCGTCGGGGTCGCCGTCCGGTACGCGATTCGAGCGGACGTCGGTCATGAGGAATCGAATGCGTCCCACGGTAAATGCCTGGTGCAAATCACGGGGCAGCTCGTCGTCGCGCTCGAGTGGGTAGTGGGGCACGTACTCGTCGTACGTCGCGAGCGCGGCGGGCCTCCCGGGATGCGTACGATCCGAGTCGTTCGGCCCGTAGTCGTGATCGTCCCATACGTAAGCGATGGGGGTGGAGCGATAGAGGGAAGATTGACGATCCGAAGCGAGCACCTTTTCGAAAGCGGCACGGTACCGGGCGGGATCATTTTCTCGGATGTTCTCGTAGTGAAAGTCCCCCATGTGAAGCATAAACAATGGGGCGAGAGACTCCATCGCCTCGAAGATGGCGTGGTTCGAGCCCGTTCGGGCACACGAACCGAGCACGAACAAGAACGACATCGGCCCCTCGGAGAAGGTGCGGAACCGACCGCTCAGAAACGTCGATCCGCCAACCCGTAAGCTATAGTCGAATTTGGTTTTGGGCGATAACCCGTGGACGTTGAAGGTCGCCACTCCGTTCGCGCTGATGGTACTCGCCGGGATCTCCCTTTCGTCGAGGCGAAGGCGCGGCTCACCGGCAGCTGGATCGACCTTGGCTTTGACGACGGCGGTGGTCTCGGTAACGGCCCCCGACCATACCCACTGGACGGGTTCCCGTGCTCGCACACCGGCGCACGCGGGGCTCAGTGGTGTGAGCGCGAGAATGGTATAGAGAAGTCGTATGGGATAACCGCTACCCGGGCCCCAATCGAGTGCGGATTCACCCATCTCAGTCACTTCTCCGAGGCGTTCAATAAGGCCTCAAAGGACCACTCTCGGCGACACTTGGACGCTCGCCATCGTCTGGGACGTACATCTGGAAAGGGAAACGCTCGTGAGCGCAGC
>DASPGQ010000780.1 GCA_035620555.1 Vicinamibacteria bacterium | reverse complement strand
CGGAGCGAACGGCCGTCATCTCGGTGGTACAGCAGAAGGCCGCCATCCTGAAAGTCGGTGTCGATGACGTAGATCCGGGGACGGTAGAAATGGGTATAGAACCTCAGCATTTCCTCTTTGATCGGCTCGGGCTGGAGCCAGACATAGTTTTCATCGCGCTTGACCACGTCCGCATCCTTGACGCCGAGCCGGTCGGCGGTTCGACGGTCGATCCGGTTCAGGTGAAACTCGTGGACCAGCTCCGGCGTGAGAAAACGCCGGAGGAATTCGTAGTCGGTCACGGTCTCGACCAGATGTCCCATCGCGGCGATCGGATCCACGCCGATGTGCCTCCAGGCATCCTTCTTTTCCCGGTCTTTCTCCTCCCGATAGTCGAGGCTGACCTTGCCATCTCGATATAACTGCTCGATGTGACACCAGAGATTGTAGCCAAGGTGGTAGGGGTTGCGCTGGAAGTAAGGCCGCGGCCGGCACACGTTCGAGAATACCCGCGCGTAGTCGATGACGCCGTCCACCGCCTTTTCCTTGAAAAGCTCGAGCATGATCTTTTTTTCCCAGTACATCGCCCAACCCTCGTTCATGATCTGGGTCCTCAGTACGAAGTCCTGGGGCAGTTTGGTCACGTACTTGTAATCGAGTATCGCCCGTTCCGAGCCGCTCGTAGGCGCATGGGCACGAAGGAATCCGAGGACGTCCTGGCAGGGCGCCTTGAGGACGTAGCCCTTGCGACTCAAGGTCTCGAGACGCCGCTTCTTTCTGAGCTCGGTCTCGAAAGCGTTCGGCGGATTCGCCCCCTTCAGGAGCTGGGTCAGGGTGTCGAAGATGGGAGCGATCGTGGGCTCGGTGCGGGTGGTTCGGTCGGCGCGAACGTCGAGTCGAATCGCGGTTTCGGTCTCCGTCGAGCGCGAGAGGTTGTACTGGGAGTTCGGGGCAATCAACGGGCTCATGGACTCGACCGCGTTCCAGTATTCGAGGTAGTCCCGCTCTCCCATCTGCTGACGCGCGCGCTCCACCCTCTTGACCAGGTACATCACGTATTCGCTTCTGTTCTCGTTCGTGTCCCTGAGAACGTTCAGCTCGGAGAACTCGCAGTGCCCAACCACGTGGGCCATGACCGAGGCCTGCGTTACCGCGCTGTTAGAGCTGGCCAGATAGGCATAGGACGGATTCCCGGTCTGCACCACCTCGTAGTAAAGGGACGATTCGAGCCCGGTCTCGATGGCGTGCTTCTTGTGCACCATCCTCTTGCCTTCCCAGATGTTGATCGGGCTCGTGGGATAGACCTCCTTCTCCAGAAGTGAAGCGAACTCGAGCCGGTCGAGCACGAAGAAACGAATCTCGGGGAGTCGCCGGTCGAAGCGGTTCGCGTGATCGAGCACGCGCTCTTCGAGTCGGGTCAGCTCGGGATCGGTGTGAATGCTACGCACGGCGCTCACCAAAAAGACTCTTGATGACCTCCACGGTCTCGGCGCGCTGACGAAGGGTTCCCATACGGATAATTGGGTCCTTCTCGAACTGCCTCTTGATCTCGCGATTCAGATAGCTGAACTGGCTGGGCTTCACCTCCACGATACCGATCCGATTGAAGCTCGCCTTCATCTGTTCGGACAGAATCTCCACGATCTTCTTGGCATCGTCTTCGAAGACCTCGCCGTCACCGAAATAGAATGCGTAGAAGTTCGTCGCCGTCGTGTCGTATTCGTTGAAGGCGATTTGGGAGACCAGATCGAATACGACCGCCGCCCGCGTGCCCCCAGCGTTGGAAACTTTGTAGAAATCCGAGGGCGCCACTTCGTGGGCGTCCACGTCGTGGACGAAGAAGCGGTGCTCCACGTTTCCGCCACCGTAGTTGAAGTCGAGCCATTGGTGGATGAAGTTGACCAGCCGCTTCTCCATTTCCAGACGTTCGCCGTACGTCGAGTAGGAGATATCTCCCATATAGAAGACCACGGCCTTGTAGCGAGGCTTTTCGATGCGCTGGGGGACCTTGAACCGCCGGTCCCGCCGCCGCACCTGCACCGAGGTGAGGCCCCGCGCCGGATCGTAGACCCTCAGTCCGATGCTCGATCGAAGCGCCCGTTTGAAAGTGCGGCGCTTGTCGAGAATGACACCCACCTGGCCGAAGGTCTTGAAGGAGTACGAGACCTCCTTGATGCGGCCATCGCCTTCCTTGACGAGATGGGGCAGTCGCAATCTGTGCCCCACGAGCTCCATGAAACTATGGAACGGTATGCGGAATCGGAGTCTCCCCTTTTCGCTTCCCGGCCCTTGAGAGCCGGCGCCGCCGCCCCCCGAAGCATCGTCGCCGTAAATGAAGGTAGGCGGGACGATGTCGTCCATCTCGATGATGATGTCGCTTCCCCGGTCGTCGATCCTGTCCAGATCACCGCGATTGATGACGTCGTCGAGAATCTCCTCGAGCTGATCCTGGATGAACTCGTTGAAGAGGCCCTCGGATTCATCGGAGGAGATCGTGATCTCGGACATGAAACTCCTTCGTGGTCCTCAATCGAGAATACTGGTGGAGCTCGCGGTGATCGTCAGCGCCTGAAAGGCACACTTGCCGCAATAGCCCAGGTTCTCGATGAGGTACCTGACCGTTTCGTTCAACTGCTCCTGTTCCTTGGAGTGAACCCCCGCCGCGCTCGAGCCGCTCTTGATCCAGCCCAAGAGCTTGATGTTCTCGCTCGATTTGAACTCGTTCTCGAATACGTACCTGCGGATCGCGCTCTGATAGGAGGGCTCGTCCGCCAGCAGCACCGAGTAGCTGACGCTGGCGATGGCGTCGGACAGCTCCTTGCGAAAGACGTCCTTTTCCGCGATACCGAGGTACTGCTCGATCGCCTGCATGAACTTCTCGTCGGGCTGCACGTCGGCATGGGTGACCTCGTGCTTGACCTTGGTGTTGTGGACGTATGCTCTGACGTGGTCGGTATATTTCTTCCAGGTGCTCTCGACGACCGACTCGTCCCGAAGGACCGAGCCATAGACGTCGGTCGCGATCTGGCTCAGGATCCATTGTTTGGCCTGGGGAAGAATCTTCTCGACGAAATGTCCCAGCTTCGCCTTGTTGATTGCGAAAGACTCTTTCAGGGCGTTCTCCATCCTCAGGTAGAGGTCCATCGGGGCCACGCAAGGGTTCTTCAGAGCGATGGAGGTGATCATCGCCGGTTCGCCGTCCTCGTTCCGCAGACGGTTGATGTTTGCCTGGTACTCGTTGATCTGGAAATGCTCGGTGTTCTCGAAGACGTTCTGGATGAAGCGGGGATCGAGTCCGAAAGTGCCCTCCGAGGGCTTGACGAACTCGAACTCATCGAGCACCGTTCGCGCCATGTTGTTGTCCACGCCGCTGTCGGCCCGACCGGCGTAGATGAGGGCCT
>DASPGQ010000779.1 GCA_035620555.1 Vicinamibacteria bacterium | reverse complement strand
CTAGTCTAATGACACGTCGAGAATCGCTGGGCGAGTTCGAGCACGGGGTCCTCCTGTCGATCCTGAGGCTTGGCGGGGAGGCCTACTCGGTTCCCATCGTCCTGGAGCTCGAGGAACGGACGGGACGCGAAGTCGCGCCCGCGGCTGTTTATATCGCGCTCAGGCGCCTCGAGAAGAAGGGGTTTCTCGCTTCTCGCCTATCTGCTGCGGGCAAGGGGGATCGGAACCGCCGCTATTTCAAGCTTCGCCCGGCGGCTCTCGAACGGTTGCGCGAGTCCCGTCTCAGCTTTCACCGTCTCTGGGAAGGCATCGAGCCGCTTCTGGAGCGAAAATGAAACACGGCGCCGGGCAACCCCCACGAATGGCCGAATGGCTCCTCGAAGCCGTCGTCCCTCCACTCGAGAGAACCGAGATCCGTGAGGATCTCCGCGAGCTCTTCGGCTATCGACTCAGCACGACGGGGGCCCCCGCCGCGAAGCTCTGGTACTGGCGCCAGGTGCTGAGCTTCGCCTGGCGTCTGGCGGGGCGGCGGCGAATCGTCGGGCGAACCCGACTTCGAGAAAGGGTTTTCTCCATGACTCAGGACATCGTTTATGCGGGACGGACGCTCATCCGGACTCCTGGCTTCACCCTGGCGGTGTTGGTGACTCTGGCGCTGGGGGTTGGTGCGAACGCGGCCATCTACAGCGTCGTGTCTCACATCGTGCTCCGCCCCCTCGGACATCCCGACGAATCACGCCTCCTCCAAATCTGGCCCGAGCACCGATTCACGCGCGAGGCGTTCGACATCTATCGCTCACGAACCGAGTCTTTCGAATCGATCTCGGCGTTCGCCAGTTACCAGTTCACTCTGACGGGCGGGACGTCACCCGAGGTCGTGCGGGGTCTGCTCGTCTCGCCCGAGCATTTCCCCGGTTTCGCGCGTCGTCCCGTGCTCGGACGAGACTTCGCGATGTTCGATAGCTTCCCCGGCTCCGAGCGCGTCGCCATCGTGAGCTACGAGCTGTGGCAGAACAAGCTCGGCGGAAACGACGACGTCCTGGGAGAGCGCATCGAGCTCAGTGGCTTCGAAGGGGGAGAGCACACTGTGGTGGGGGTTGCCCCTCCGCGGTTTCGTCCCTTCGGAAAGGTCGTCGACGTATGGACCGTTCTCGAGATCAATCCCGACGACGAGGACGAGTATTCTCATATTGCCAATCTTGGCATCGTCGGCCGCCTCAAGCCGGGAGTCGATGTCGACACGGCGCGGGCCGAGCTCGAAACGATCGCCAGGGGCATCACTCCAATTCCCAGCTATATCGACAAAGTGAAAGGATATCGATTGGCGCCGCTCCGCGAGGTCCTGGTGGAGGGCATCGAACCGACGCTCTTCTCGCTCCTTGGCGCGGTCGCGCTGGTGCTACTCTTGTGCTGTTTCAACGTGGCCAACCTTCTTCTCGCTCGGGGCCCCGGAAGAGAGCGGGAGATGCTCGTTCGCCTGGCACTCGGGGCGAGCCGAACCAGGATCGCGAGGCAGCTCGCGACCGAGAACCTGGTTCTCGCGACCGCGGGGAGCCTTTCCGGTCTCGCACTCGCGTGGCTGAGTTCGCCCTTTCTCGCACGCCTCGTCCCTCCCGGCGTCCCGCGCGCCGATGCGATTGCGGTGGATTTCCAGGTAGTCGTCTTCGCGCTTCTTCTCGCGCTCGTGACGAGCCTCGTGTTCGGATGGGTCCCGGTTCTTCGTCTGAGCCGGGGTGCATCGGGGCTGAAATCCCGCTCGAGCGCGGCGACCCGAGAGCGTTCGCGGCTCAACCGGACTCTCGTCGGGGCGGAGATCGCCTTGTCGCTCGTGCTGGTCGTGGCCTCGGGCCTGCTGGTGAAAAGCTTCTGGCGGCTGCAGCAGGTCGAGACCGGCTTCGCCGCCGATGGGGTCGTGTCGATGAAACTCCTGCCCTCGACGTTGCGGTATGCCGACGAGGAGAATCTGCATCAATATTACGATCGGGTGCTCGAAGCTCTTCGAACCGCTCCCGGGGTCGTGTCGGCCGGGGCGATTCAGATACTGCCGATGACGTCTCCGTTCATGGCGGTCGGATACAGTCCGACGGGTGCCCCGGTGCCCGCCGGAGTCGAGCCTCCCTCGGTGAGCTATCGGATCGTGACCCCGGAGTATCGTGGCACGCTCGGTATCCCGCTCCTGCGGGGACGCGACCTCACCGATGACGATCGGCGGGGTACGGAGAAGGTGGGACTCGTGAACGATAGCTTTGCCCGAGAGGTCTGGCCGAGCCAGGACCCGGTTGGCAAGCAGGTGCGCTTCGACGACGGAAACGCGTGGTTCACCGTCGTGGGGGTAGTCGCCGACGTACACCAGCACCGGCTCGATCGGCTTCCTCAGGGTGAAGTCTACGTGCCCTACGCGCAGGACTCCTGGCCGAGCGCGATGTCGGTCGTCGTCCGAACGATGGGTGATCTGGACGCCTCGATACCCGTACTTCGTGAGGCGATTTGGGAAGTGGATTCCGATGTCCCGATTCGAGATATCCGGCCAATGAGGGAAGTGGTGTGGGAATCCATGACCGAAGCACGGGTCCGTACTCTGGTGTTCTCAGGGTTCGCGGCTCTCGCGTTCCTTCTGAGCGCTGTCGGAGTCTATGGCGTGATCTCGTACACGGTGAGCGAGAGGACGCGCGACATCGGCATCCGAATGGCCCTGGGCGCCACCGCGAGGCGCGTTCTGACCGAGGTGCTTTCTTCGGGAATGCGGCCCGTCGTCGCCGGGATACTCCTGGGAACCCTGGTATCGCTTCTGGCGACGCGTCTCCTCACCTCGTTCCTCTTCCAGGTCGAGCCGACCGACGCCTCCGTATTTCTCCTCGTCGCCGTCTCGTTATCGACGGTCGCGGCGCTCTCGGCTTATCTCCCGGCCCGGCGCGCGTCGCGAGTGGACCCTTCGCGTTCGTTGAACGTCGAGGCCTGAATCGTCAGTGTATCAACCGATGCTCGGGGCCGCGGTCGGCGTCTCACCGGAGCCCGGCCCGTCAGGGAAGACCTCTTTGAAGGCGACCATGAACCGGTGCATTTCCTCGTCGTTTCCGATCGACACCCTCAGGTAGTCGAGCATCGGAGGAAATGGCCGCCCGACCAACACCCCGCGCTCGCGGAACGCGTCGATCACCGGGCGAACGTCGCGCCCGATGTGCATGAAGAAGAAATTCGTCTCCGAGGGAATGACCCTGAAACCCATGCTCTCGAGCTCCGCCTTCGTCTGCTCTCGAAGCTCGATCGTCATCCGCTTGACCTTTTCTTGCGACGCGGTGTCCTTCAGGGCCGTAACCGCACCCCATTTGGCGAGTGCGTTCACGCTGCCGGAAGCCCAGGGCCGCATCCTCTCGATGATGTCCTTGGGAGCGATCGCGTAGCCGATCCGCATGCCCGCGAGCGCCGCGATCTTTGAGAACGTCCGCGCCACGACGACCGGCCGTCCCTCGACGACGTAAGGGATGGACGTCCCGTAGCGCGGGTCGTCCACGAAGTGGTGGTAGGCCTCGTCGATGAGAACGGGAACGTCCTCCGGAATCCCATCGAGAAGCTGTCGAACCTCGTCCCTCGTCACGATGACGCCGGTCGGATTGTTCGGGTTGCAGAGGTAGACGAAGCCGATCTCGCGATAGTGCCTCTTGACCGCCTGGATCATCGCCGGGATGTCCTGGCGGAGGTCCTCGAGAAGCGGAAGGAGAACCGCCTCCGACTTGATGTTCGTCGCGTGTCGGTACACGGAGCCGTAGGAGGGCTCGACCCCGAGAACCTTCTTGTCGCCGGCGAGGAAGGTCGTTCCGACCACGTCCAGGACCTCGCCGGACCCCGCGGTGATGAGGAGGTTTTCGGTCTCGACTCCGTGATGAGCGGCAATTTCCTCCACGAGATTCCCGTCGGGATACCCGTAGCGATTCGCGTACTTGAACGCCCGGTTCATCGCCTTCATCACCGAATCGTAGGGTCCCCAGGGGTTCTCGTTGCTCGAGAGCTTCGCGAAAGCGTCGTATTCATCCTCGGTGGGACGCGGCGGGCGTCGCTGGAGCGCCGGGGCCTGCATGCCGAAAATCGATCCGGGGGCGAGCCCCGCGTAGCCCAGGATCGCCGTCAACCCGCTGACGAAACCTCTACGGGAGATACCCGAGTTCTTCATGTTCATCCGATTCCTCCTGATCCACGACGTCGTTGCGGTTGGCGGATTCTACCACCTCCGGTTCGACGGACCTTCGCTAGCAGGGTGATGAAAAACTCAGCCCACCCTGCGCGAGCGGAGCGAGCCCGGCGCGCCTGCCGCGCCGTAAGCAGCCCGAGCCGTGGCGGCTCGATCGATTACGGGTCCCGCCACGGCATTGAACACTAGAGTTGAAGTTGGGAAAAATGCTGGGATCTTTGGACTCGCGATGATCAGGGTTCGGTCGGCCGTTCGAATCGTGACTCGTGAAACACCTTTGCGATCTCGATGTGGTAGTCCTGATACCATCGATCGCGGCCGCGCTTCTTCGCTGCCCGGTGCTTCTCGTCGATTCGCCACTGCTCGAGGGTCTCTTCGTCCTTCCATCTCACGACCGTGAGCCGCTCTCCATCGGCGCTCACGTATTGTTTGTAGTCGACGAAGCCTGGCTGGCTCTTCGCGTGAGCGAGCATTTCTTCTCCATGAGCCAAGTAGTCCTCTCCAGCCTCTTCGGTCAAGCGAGATCGAAACAGAATGATCAACATGGGCGTCCTTCTCGCAACCAGTTTCGAACGGAAGTCGGAGCTGTCACCAATGCATCGGGACAATACGCCGAAGCCGTCTTCGCAACTGCCAGGCAGGATGGCAGCTTTTTTAGCGAGGCTCCGCCCCGACCGCATCTCGGAACCGATGATGGAGGAAGCTTCCACTACGGGGTGGAAGAACCATCGGGACCTTCGCGCTCGATACCTTGACTGAAGCGAACAGCGGTCCGTCGGCCTCGTGAATGCTCGAGCGCAAGCGGGTAAGCTCGGCCCGATCGCGAAGCGTCCAAGCCTCGGCGAAACCGGCGGCGCGGGCGATGCCGGCGAGGTCCACTCCCCGGGCCGTGTGGCTTTCCTGGCCTCCCGTCTCGCCGTAGGTCTCGTTGTCGAGAACGACGAGGCAGAGGTTCGTCGGACGATGGGCCGCGATGGTGGCGAGGCTTCCGATACCCATGAGCATCTCGCCGTCGGCGGTAACGACGAGGACACGGCGCCGAGGCTGAGAGATCGCAAGGCCGAGGCCAACCATGGGGGCGAGCCCCATCGCGCCCCAGAGGTAGAAGTTCCGCGGGTCATCTCCTGCGGCAGCGCAGTCCCAGGAGGGCCCTCCGAGTCCCGCCACCACGAGGAGCTCTCCCCGGTCGCGGAGGATTTCCGCCACCGCGTCCCTTCGCTCCAGGACATCAGTCATGTGCTTGCTCCGCGGTCGGGAACGTCTTGCTGCCGAGCATCTGTTGAGAGAGCAAGACCGCCACGGCTCGATGGCTCTCGAAGGCCATTCTCGCGGCGGAAGCGACGGCATCGGCCGCTCGATCCGAATCGAGCACGCGAATGGGACTCACACCCATTTCCTCGAGGACGGTAACGACCGCCCTTGCCATCGGCACCTGCCAGGGATTCGCCTCCCCCCATTCTCCTCGCATCGATACCACAGCGAGAAAAGGAAAGCGGCACTCCTCGATCATCGCGAGACCATTCACGCATTTCCCCACGCCGCTCGACTGCATCAGGAGGACGGCGCGATCGCCCCCGAGCCAGGCACCCGCCGAGAGTCCGATCCCCTCTTCCTCGTTCGTCAACGCGACCGATATCATCGTGTCATCGGAACGGCAGAGCTTGATGAGGCCGCGGAGCCCGGCGTCCGGAACGTAAGAGACCACCCGAACGCCTTCGCTCTTCAGGACATCGAAAACGCGCTGGGGCCAGGCGGCAGGATCGCTTCTCATCTTGGAGATCGATGATGGCTCGATTCTATCACTGCGGCGGTACGCCTAGGCCGCCGGGGACTGCGCTACCGATCGACGAAAGTTACGACGCCGACTTTCTCGAGGAGCCGGAAATACTCTTCGATTTCGTCGAGAGAAGCCGGGCCGTACTCCGCGGCCACCGCAGAGCGGATCGCGGCCAGGTTGCGGCGGCCGTTCGCGAAGTTCAACGTCTCGTAGAGGTAGTAATGTCCTCGCCGCGCCAGCCGCACTTTCTCGACGAACGCGGGGTCGTTCGCCCTCTCGACCATCCAGTCCCGTCCGTACTCGTCACGGAAGAAGTTCACCGGGCCGCGCACGAGTGGCGTGCGAACGGGAACGAGTGAGGCGCTCGGCCCTTGGGATGACGAAGGGAGGTGCTTGCCTCCGTGACTCTCGAGGCGCGCCATCGCTCGGGGAAGCTCCCCCCGGAGGTCGTTTGCGACCCCTCGCACATATTCCGAGACCCCATTGCGGGAGAGGGCTTGTAACGTCTCGATGGCAACCGCCTCGCGCTCGTAGGCATGTTGCACGATATCGAACGCGAGCTCCGCGTCGTCGGGGGAGTCGAGCAGCAGATCGACCGCCCGACGTTCATCCGAGGCCAGCCGGGCGCGAGCCTTCTCGACAGCGTTCTGAGAAAGCGAGGGGAGGTCCTCGTCCGCCGCCGTCGCCATGATATAGGCGGCGGCGCCGGCGATCACCCCGGCCCGTTTCATCTGGGTCGCGTCGGCCCGCTCGAGAGTGTCCTGTTGCGTCCCGATGTAGGGATCGGGCCAGGTGTTGAGAAGAACGGCGGGGACACCGAGGCTGGCCTCGGCGACGTCCTCGTGATCGCTCGGACCCCAGAAAGGCTCGATGTAGTAGTAGAAAGGGTCACGGCTGCCCGAAGGCTCCCAGATGGGTAGGCGGAACGTCGTTCCGAAATCGAGAAGACGGCCCTGGCGGATCGAGATCGAGTTGCCTTCTCCCACGACGCGGAACATCTCTTCCACGACGTCATTGACGAACGAGGGAAGCGAGTGCGGCGTGCGATAGAGTCGCAGCACCGATTCGCTCAGTTGCTGATGGTCTCCCACCATGTCGAGGTTGAGATAGGCCAGAACCCGGGACACTTCTTCGGGGTTCTGGTGGAAGTAATAGATGCTGGCCATGTGCTCCGGTCCCCAGGTGAAGCGGATGGATCGCCGCGGACGCTGGAGCACTCCCCGCGCGACGAGTCTCGCGAGCGCTCGCGAAAGATCGAGCGTCGCGCCGACACCGGTCAAGTTATTCCCCCCACCGGTGTTGCGATAGTTCGTGTGCGCCTGAATCCAGACCTCCGGTAGCGCGGGGTCGCTTCCGCGCAACCAGGCATGCACCTGAGAGTAGTGCCCCGCTCGGGTCTCGGCTTCCACCTCGGCC
>DASPGQ010000778.1 GCA_035620555.1 Vicinamibacteria bacterium | reverse complement strand
TCATCGCCCATGTCGAGTTTTGCTTCGACTACTCCGAGATCGCGCGAGAGTTCGGGAAGTCGAGCCCGAATGCGGCGCGCATGGCGGTTTCGCGAGCATTGCGACGCCTTGCCAGCGAAATGAGCACGTCCTGAGGTCGAGCAGCCTGGACGGAGCCGGTCAACGTTATATACTCCCGCGAATGAACTAGAATTCGGACCCTGTCCTTGACACAACGTGCGCACGCGGGGTGCGATGGGAGGTCTCCATGATGTCTAGGATTTTGTTGGTCGTGTTGGTGGCGCTGCTCGAAGCCACTGTCGGGAGCGCCGGACCGAGGCGTCCGGAAACCGTTTCCCCTGGCAGCAACCGGACGGTTCTGGAGATCGCCGAGCGATGTCCCACGTTCAGCTGGGGAGTGATCGAGGGCGCAATTGATTTCGATCTCGTGGTTTACGAGATCCAGACAGGAGACGACCCGGGAGCCGCGGAGCCGAAGGCCGTCCTTCGACAGAGCGTGCCGGGCAACGTCCATTCCTGGACACCATCCCTCCAAGAAAGTCTCGCGCGGGGAAAGCACTACGCCTGGTACATCCGGGCCACGGACGAGTGGGAACCGGGAGAGTGGTCCGAGGCTCGGTTCTTTCGCGTGGAAGCGGTTCCCTCGGTCGAGGAGGTTGTCACCGCTCTCGATATACTGACGCGATTTCTAGAGAGCCGCGGCGAATCCCAGCCGCTCGAGCAGCTCGAAAAGCTCGTTGACCCGACACGAATCCGCGAGCCCATGGGAGAACGGTCAGAGCCCCCGTCCGGCCCGACCGATCCGCATCAGCCGGCTCCGGCTTTCGCGAGCGGCGCTTCCGCGATTCACGCCGAGCTCCCCGATACGGAAGGAGTCACTTATGGCCTCGTCGGAGTGAGCCACTCTGCCTCTGGCGCCGGTCTGGCGGGAGAGAACACGGCCGGAGGACCCGATCTGGTGCTGGGAGGTGCCACGACCAGTCTTCGGATGACCGAGTCGGGCATCGACGTGCCATCGGCTGCGGGTCATACGTTCAATCTTCAGAACTCCGGCGCCGGGGCGATGACGCTCCAGGTCGACGGGAACACCGCATATCACACCGGTAACGATGGGCCCGGGAGCGGTCTGGATGCGGATCTCTTGGATGGATCGGACTCGAGCGCCTTCGCCTTGGCTTCTCACAACCACAGCGGAACCTACGCGCCCGCCTCCCATAGCCACAGCGGCGCGGACATCACATCAGGCACAGTCGGGCAGAGCTTCGTGGACGGTGCGATCGCGCGAGACAATGAGATCCTGCCCACGGTTCTAGCGAACGACGGAGCTGGCAGCACACTCGATGCCGATCTTCTCGATGGTGTCCACGCGTCATCCTTCGCCAGCGCCAATCACAGCCACAGCGGTCCATTGACGCAGGTCAGGCGTTTTCAGGGTTGGGTCGGTCCCCAGATTCCCATCTCGGAAATCGCTTACTCGTTCCGCGGACCGACGGTTGACGTGACCGTGGCCACGGGCCAACAGATCATCGGGGCGGCCGTGGCCCCCTTGGCCACGACCTCAGGCGGCGTGGCATCAGGCCGGGCGGGCCTTTGCTACCAGTTGGGGTCAGGAGAGATCTTGAATTTCGTCGGTTTTGATGCCACGGTGGTCGAGGTCGGCACGATCCGAGCCCCGATCGCGGTGAGCTCGGGCACACCTACCGACCTGGTGAGCGGCAGCTACAAGGTTGGATTCTGTTTCAAGAACGAGAGCACGGTCGTGATCAATCGCAACGACTGGGTGAACGGCTGGGTCGCTGTCGTGAATCCCTGACGGCCGGCGCATTCATGCCGCTGCACCGCCGCTTCCATCAACTTCGGCCGGGCCACCCGAGCTAGCCGGGCGCCACGCGAAATAAGATCTGGTTTCCTGAATTCGAACGCTTCCTGCGCTCCAGGCGCGAGAGGCTACGGGATGCTGATCGCCGAGATCGGCCTCCCTCCGGGCGCGGACGTGGACCGCGCTTCGCTCCAGCGCGCCCTGTCCCAAAGCAAAAGCGGCCTGGAGCGATATGACGTCCTTCCGGATCGGATCGTCGCCTACCTCTGGCCGCCCGGCGGCGGTGCCGCCTTCGAATTCGCCTTTCGGCCGCGCCTGGCGATGGATGCGAAGAGCGCTCCTTTCGGCCTCTACGACTACTACAACCCGGAGGCGGCCGTGGTGGTCCCTCCGGCGCGATTCAGCGTGCGCTGAGAGTTTCGACGGGGGATTACTACGAGGCCCTCGTAGTACGAGGCCAATGTAGTACAAGGCCCTGGTAGTACAAGACCCTTGTGGTACACGCGTCTTGTAGTACTGGCCGCTTTGATCGGCCGGCATGAAGTACGCGACGTGGCGCGCGTGTTCGATCTCAACGACATGTTGGTTTCATGATATATTAGCCTGCAAGCTAAATATTCAGGAGTCGTCATGCACCGAATCTTTCTTGTCGTCGCGGGAGCGGCGTTGGCCGTCACCGTGGTCGCGGGCGCTTTGCCAATTTTGGAGGAGTCGCAGGACATGGCCGATACACCCCGAATCTTCCGCATCATTCTTCCGGTAAACGACATCGAACGCGCCGCTCGATTCTACGGGCAGCTGCTGAACATGGAAGGTGAGCGGGTCGCGCCTGGCCGTCATTACTTTCGCTGCGGCGAGACCATCCTCGCTCTCGTGGACCCGCGCGCCGATGGCGACGACTGGGACGCCCGCCCGAACCAGGATCACATCTACTTCGCCGTCGCCGATCTCGAGAGCGTGCACGCGCGGGCAACGGCTCTCGGAGGCCTATCCCAAGACATGGGCACGATCGAGAAACGACCCTGGGGCGAGGTCTCGTTCTACATGAAGGACCCGTTCGGAAATCCCCTGTGCTTCGTCGACGAGACGACTCTGTTTACGGGTCATCGATGACTCCCTCGTCCGCGCCCGGCGAGCGCCCTTCTGCCCGGAGCACGTCCAGAAACGTCTGGCCGTAGGTCTCGAGCTTTTTCTGTCCGACGCCCGAGATGGAGGAGAGGTCGGCAAGCGTCCTCGGCCGGATCCGGGCCATCTCCGCGAGAGTCTTGTCGTGAAAGATCACGTAGGCGGGAAGGCTTCTCGCCTGCGCGATCTCGAGACGCTTCGCCCGCAAGGCGTCGAAGAGCTTTCGGTCGGCCGCGCCCGCCACTTCCTCTTCCGTCGTCCGGTGCAGTCTCGGCTCGGCCGGGAGCCGCTTTCGATCGCGTCGAAGCTTCAACGCCCGCTCCCCTTTGAGGACCGGCCAGGCCCGATCGGAAAGGCGAAGCCCGCCGTGCTCGGGATCGACGTCGACGAGCCCAGAGGCGACCAGCTGACGGTAGACTCCCATCCAGCCCGCTCGATCGAGCTCCGCGCCGATGCCGAAGGTCGTGGCCCGGTCATGACGATTGCGGACGACCCGTTCGCTCGAGGCGCCGATCAAGACGTCGGCGAGATAGCCGGCTCCGAACATCTGCCCGGTGCGATAGACGTTGGACAGCGCTTTCTGTGCCACCACGGTTCCGTCATAGGCATCCACGGGCTCGAGGCAGGTATCGCAGTTCCCGCAGCCCTCGTCCCGCTCCTCACCGAAGTACCGGAGCATCACCGCGCGGCGGCACTCGGCGGTCTCGCAATATCCGAGAAGCGCCCCGAGCTTCATGTGCTCCACCCGTTTTCGTTCCGCGGATGACTCCGAGCGCTCCACCAACTGACGGATGAGAACGGCGTCTCCGTAGCCGTAGCACATCCAGGCCTCCGACGGCAGGCCGTCGCGTCCGGCACGCCCCGTCTCCTGGTAGTAGGCTTCGAGGCTCTTGGGGAGATCGAGGTGGGCAACGAACCGGACGTCCGGTTTGTCGATGCCGAGGCCGAAGGCGATCGTGCCCACGATGACGACACCTTCTTCCTCGAGGAAGCGCTCCTGGTGCCGCTGGCGTACGGTCTTGTCGAGCCCGGCGTGATAGGCGAGCGCGGCGATGCCCTCGCTCCGAAGCCAGGCGGCCACGTCGTCGACCTTTTTCCGGCTCATGCAGTACACGATCCCCGGCTGGCCCGCGTGGCGGAACCGGATGAATCGCAGCAGCTGGGCCTTCGCGTTCTTCTTCGGCACGACATCGTATCGGATGTTCGGCCGGTCGAATCCGGACACGAAGCGGCGAGCCCCGCCAAGATGGAGATGCTCGACGATCTCGCGCCGGGTGGGCTCGTCGGCTGTCGCCGTGAGCGCGATCCTCGGGACGGCGGGAAATCGTTCGTGAAGGACGTCGAGCTTGCGGTACTCCGGACGGAAATCATGGCCCCACTGGCTCACGCAATGGGCTTCGTCGATGGCGAAGAGCGCGAGTTTCGTCCGCTCGAGCAAGGAGAGAAATCCCGGTGTGGTCAGCCGCTCGGGAGCCACGTAGACGAGATCGTACCCGCCGTGGACCATCTCGTCCTCGATTCTCCGCGCCGTCTCGTAAGGAAGAGTCGAGTTGACGAAGGCCGCGGCAACACCGAGCTCGGTGAGCGCGCTCACCTGGTCCTGCATCAGTGCGATGAGCGGTGAGACGACGATCCCGACGCCCTCGTGGGCGATGGCCGGGATCTGATAGCAGAGACTCTTTCCGCCTCCCGTCGGCATGAGCACGAGCGCGTCGCCGCCGGAGAGGAGCTGCTCGATGACGAGCTTCTGCTGACCGCGAAATTCCCGATAGCCGAACACGCTCTCGAGTATTCGCTGCGGATCGTTCTCGCTTGCGCGCGGGTGCTCGTGCAATTTGATGAACATCGATCTATCATGGATGGACCATCACAACATAGCTCGGAGACAGGATGCCCTTGGACCAGTCCGTTCGCGCAGACACGACCGCGGGATTCATCGGCTCGCTCGCGGATACGCCTCTGGCCGAGATCTTCCGGCGGATCGTCGCCGAAGAGCGAAGCGGGGACCTTCAAGTAACCACCCCCGAAGCGATCAAAACGGTCTACTTCGACCGCGGGTTCATCGTGTTCGCGTCGAGCAACCGAAAGAGCGACCGGCTGGGCGAGAGCATGATCGAGGCGGGCCGGATCTCGCGATCCGAGTTCGCCGCCGCGAGCGACGTGATGAAAGCATCCCGCCTCAAGTTCGGCAAGGCGCTGGTGAGCTCGGGGATCGTCTCGGAAGAGGAGCTCGGCCATTACGTCGCCGCCCAGGTCAATCGCATCGTGCTCTCGCTATTCGCGGCGAGCCGCGGCATGTACAGCTTCGACGAGCGACCCACCGTGATCCCGGTGGACCTCATGGTGAGCCTTTCCGTCTACCGGATTCTGATGGAAGGCATCCGGCACATGCCGAGCAAGAAGCTCGTCCTCGCCGGCCTGCCCCCGCTCGATACTGAGGTCGAGGTGGCGGACCGGCCTCCGTTCGCTCTCGACGTCGAAGGGCTTCGGCCGGTGGAGCGAAGCGTGCTGAAGGCGATCCGGGGCCCCGAGAAGATGCGGGCGGTGATCGGCGAAGTGGGCGGCGACGAAGGCGTCGCGCTTCGCGCCCTCTACGGCCTCATCGCCGCCGGAGTTCTGGAAACGAAATCCGAGCAAGTGATGCCGCGCCGGCCACAGCTGGAGACGGGAACCTTCGTGATGTCGGAGATTGGCCAGAAGGTGTCCGCACCCGAGCCCGCCCCCGCCGGGATCCTCGGACGGCTCCAGGGCATGTGGACGTCGGCTGCCGAGTGGCTGGGAATCCCGGGGAGAGCGCCGAGCGATCTGAGTATCGCACCGTCGCGGCCAGCCCGCGGGCCGCGCCCCGCGGCCGCACCGCGAATCGAAGCCTCGGTCGAAGCACCGGTCCAGGCGAAGGTCGAAGTACCGGTCGAAGAAGACCCGGTGATCGAAGCACCGGTCGAAACGCCGAAAAGACCGCCATCCCCGGTTGTCGATGGTTCCAATGTGCCGGAGTGGTCACTCACCGACCGTCCCGCCGATCGGTTCCGGGACTTCTTCGAAGAACAG
>DASPGQ010000777.1 GCA_035620555.1 Vicinamibacteria bacterium | reverse complement strand
CCAGGGAACGATCCGACGGAGCTCGCGCTCGTCGACCTCGGCGGCGAATTGAGAGAGATCGCCGGTGCCATCGTCGAACGGTTCCAGCGCGGTCGGATGATCGACAACGTCGCGCTCGCTCGTGCTTTCTATCGCGAGTTTCCCGATCGATACGATGCTCTGGTCGTATGGACTGATTTCGAGAGCGACCTCGACGACGCGTTCGCTTTCGCGAGCCCGGTCAGCAACCAGGTTGAAGGCATCGGAGACGGTGTCTTCGACGACTCGGCCGTCTGGGGAAGCTCCGGCGAGCTCGAGAGCTTCGTCTTCATGGGCGATTTGCGACGCTATCCCCGCGATCCCCATGCCCGTGTGTTCGGGGCCGCATCGAGGCCGACGACCCTCGGACTCCTGTCACACGAGATTGGGCACCGGTGGCTGGCCCGAGCCAGGGTGTTCAGGACCGGAACCCCGACGACCGTCCTTCTCGGAAGGCAGAGCTCGCACTGGAGCTTCTTTTTCGACTCCGACGCGTCCTTCCTCGAGGGAAACGAGATCGTGCAGGAGGAGGAACGGAGGTTTCGAACCGCCGAGACCGTCGCCCGATATTCACGCATCGATCTGTATCTCATGGGCCTCGCCGCCGCCGCCGAGGTTCCGCCTTTCTTCGTCGTCACCGAAGCCACGGCGTCCGCAACTCTGGGAGACTTCAATCACGAGTCGCCTCCCCGCGTCGGTGTCGTGATCACCGGGACTCGGACCGACCTCACGATGGACGACGTCGAGCTGGCGCTGGGACGACGACGGCCCGACTTCGAGTCCTCCCAGAAGATGTTTCGCCATGCCTGGATCTTTCTCGCGCAAAGGGATACATGGCCGACGGCCGAGGACGTCGCCCGCCTCCAGGAGATTCGAAACGCTTTCGTCCCCTTCTTCAACGAGATGACGCTGGGGAGGGGACACCTCGAAATCGGCGTGATTCCTTGATTCCCGCTGTGAGCCCGATGTTCCCCCAGGGCTCCGTCCTGGCCCAAGCCGCGATAAGGCCTCTAAGGGCCTACGAGTCTTGAACTCGCATCCAGTCGAATCCCCTTATGGGACTCCACGAATGTCCCTCTTCGAGAAGTCGGCGCCTTTGAACAGGAGCGGCTCGCCCGAGGTCCGGGCGAGGGCGTAAGCAAAGACGTCCCCGAAGTTGAGCCCGGCGGCGTGACGGCCTCTGCCGAATCGCCGATAGGCCCGCCGCGCTTCGGAGACGTGATCGGTCTCCACGGGAACCACGGTTATGTCCGCAGTGCGGATCAGCAGGTCGAGCTCGCGTCCGCCAGCGTCACCCTTTCGCGCTTCGATCACGATCGCCGTTTCGAGCAGAGTCGCCGCGGAGACGAGACGGGTGGGGTCGTCCTCCACGGCGGCTCGGAAGTCCTCCGCCTCGGGTTCATCCAGCAGGAGGGCCAGCAAGGCCGACGTGTCGAGAACCATCAGCCGGGGATGCCGCGCTCGTCGTAGCCGATTATCTCGTCCGGAGAGCGATCGTCGAGGGTTGGAAGCTGTGCGCAGCGCTGCCCGATCTCTCGAAGCTCGTCGCGCAGGCGGCGACGCCGTCCCCGGTGTCGCAGGCGGGTCAGGCGCTCTCGCAGGGCGACGATCACGGCTTTCGTTAGCGTTTCCCCGGTGCGTGCGGCTAGCTCCCGGGCCAGCCGATCGGCTTCGGGATCCTTGAGACTCAGCGCCATCGTCTTCCTCAGAGCTAGAATTATACCAAGCAGTCTAGATAGCGTCTAGCAGAGAGTGCCATGAACTGGGAAAGCCAGCTCTTGCCCTCGCCTCCAAGCCAGGATCGGTACTTGGGCAGCTACACATAGAGAAGTACACCCTTTGCCGGCGCGAGGGTCGCGGCCTCGACGGCGCGGGCGTACAGTGCTACCTGACGCCGGTAGGACTCGGCCGTCATGTCGATGCGCAAATCGGTCTTGAAGTCGACGATCGTCCAATGCGTCGCTCCGCTCTCACGAAAGACCAGATCGGCCACGCCCTCCACAACCGCTCCTTTGTTCTCACGGTGCATCAATGGCATCTCCCGGTAACACAGCTCGGCTTTAGTCGCCCGGGTGAAGACATCGTGCTCCAGGGCGCGAACCACGACCGCGATCGCGGCGAGGATCTCCTCTTCGGTGTTGCCGAGCACCCGACCGAGGCTCCGCGCAAATGCCCCGAGCTCGCTCGCATCCGTCTCGAATGGCGCTCGGGCCAGAAGCTCGTGCACCAGCGAGCCGAAGCGCTTCCCTGCAGGGCGCTGCGGATCTCTTCCTTCGACCTCCAGGATCTCGACCCCGCTTGCTCCCTCGACTCCCGCGGTCTTCTCTTCCTCGACGAGCCGCGTGACCGTTGCCACCGTCATGTTCGGCTCGCTCCCTCGTCCGACTAGCGAGTCTCTTTGCTCGAGCCACCTGGCGTACTCGCGCGCTCCCTCGCCCGGCTCGCCTTCCGCACGTTCCTGGAGGATCCAGTGACGGCGCACCCCGGGTTTGGGTGTCGTCTCCAGCTCGAACAGCGAGGGGTCCCACCAGACGACCTCGTGTCGACCTTGTTCCGCCCGGTGAAGACCGGGACGGATGCCCTGGCCGGGTAGAATTGGTGCGCGCGATGGGCGGTCGATTACGGTGTCTTCCCCCTGGAAGCGGGGACATTTCGGCGCCACGATCGGGAACCGGTACTGCTTGTGCGGGGGATAGAAAGCCGACAGCAGGGGGCCCACCCATCCCTTCGCCTGCGGTTCGTCGGCGACGACCGGAACCGCGAGAACGTCGCGAGCCCGCGTCGCCGCGACATAGAGCAAACGCAGGCTCTCGGCTGCGTCCCGCTCCGACTCCTGCGGCTCGTGATCGAGCAGCTCCCAGGGCGAGCTTCCCGCCAGGCGAATGGCGAAGAGACTCCGGTCAGGATCGACGTGGCGGGTCGCGCCCATCGAGAAGGAGCAGGTGATGTCGCAAAGTATTACGACGGAGAACTCGAGCCCCTTGGCCTTGTGAACCGTCATCAGACGAACTCCCTCGACGCCGTCTTCGGCTATGGGCTGCTCGTGGCGGTTGGGCGATTCGGCGAGCTCGTCGAGGTAGTCGACGAAGCCGCGGAAAGACAGCCCGCCCGACTCCTCGAAGCCCCGCGCGATTTGCACGAGCCCGAGAACGTTCGCCAGGACCTGGTCGCCCGCCTGCCAGAGCGCGAATCCCGCCTGGGCGCGTGTTGAGTCCAGCAGCTCTCGAACCGTAAGGGCGATGGGACGGTGATTACGGCCCTGGTGGAGCTTCGCGATGAGCTCGAGCGCTTGCTCGACGTCGCGATCATCTCCTTGCAAGCTCTCCGAGCTCGTCTTTCGGAACGGATGGAGGGCACCGTGGCGCGTGCGATAGGAGAAAAGGCTCTCGTCGGAAAGACTGAAGAGCGGGCCCCGCAGAGTAGCGAAAACCGACAGCTCGTCGTCCGGCCGCTCGAGCGCGGTCAGCGCCACGCGCATCGCCTCGATCTCTTCCCGCTGATGAAATCCCCGTCCTCCAACGAGGACGTGAGGGATGTCGAGCGCCTGGAGCGCGTCGACGTAGGGCTGAGTCACCAGCTGTTGCCCGCTCACGAAGCGACGGAAGAGAAGGCAGACGTCTGAAGAGCCAACAGGCCGCGGTTCGCGCGTTGCTCGGTCACTCACGAGCCATCCGCTGTCGTCGATGAGCCAGCGAATCCAGGAGGCGACGGCGGCCGGCTCGGAACGCTTGATGGCGTACTGGGTGATCCTCCCCCAATCCCCGTAGGGCCGTGGAATGGGAATCGCTACGATAGCAGGCTGGCGATTCGCCATCGACTCGCGGTAAGCGTCGAGGGGAACGTAGTCGGCCTGGTGATTGTCCGCGATCGGCTTCATCGCGCCGGCCATCGCCACATTGACCAGCTCCTGGATATCGGGCACGGAGCGAAAGCTCGTGGTCAAATAAACCGGTTTCGCGCCGGCGGCGATGAGCTGGCGTTTCACCCGCTGATAGAGCGCCACGTCGGCGCGGCGGAATCGATAGATGGACTGCTTGGGATCGGCGACGACGAACAGCTTGCCGGGAATCGGTCGAATCCTCCTCCAGTCGTCCTCTTCGGAACCGTCCGCGCTCAGCAGCAAGAGGATCTCGGCCTGTAGAGGGTCCGTGTCCTGGAACTCGTCGACGAAGATATGGGTGAATGAACGCGCCAGCTCGGCGCGAACGTCGCGGTCGTCTCGCAGCAAGTCCCGCGCGCGAACGAGCAAGTCGAGAAAATCGAGCCGGCCACGCTTCTCTTTCACCGTCTCGTATTGCCGGACGAGCTCCCGAAGCTCGTTCTGGAGGTGGGCTGCGAGATCGGCACCCGATTTCTTTCTGAATTCCGCCTGCGCCGTCCTGAGCGCATCCCGCTCCGCCAGCAGGTCCTCCCGGCGGACGTCCTCGCCGTAAGGTCCCCGTCCCTTGCGCCAGCCGAAGCCCAGGATCGCTAGCCGATGCTCGAGAGCGTCGTAGTCCCTCTTACCGCTGACCTGCTCCTGGGAGCGCAGATCCTGGACGAAGGCGAGCACATCGGCCAGATCCAGATAGAAATTGTCACGCGGGTTGAAAGGGTGGCTCGCCTTGTCCGAAAGCGAAATGATTCGTTCGGCGAGCTCGTCGATCGCCGATTCTCTGTCGATGGGACGTATCTGCCAGTTGGCGCGAAAGTCCCGCACGTCGAGAAGCGAGCGCCCGGCGCGGTAGAGCTCGTCGATCGGGCCCTGCTCGCGGACTGCCTGACGCCGGAGCAGGCGCCGGATACCGGGCGGTGGATCGGCGAGAGTCGTTTCGAGCCACCGTTCGAAGACGCGGTGGTACAGCCGCTCGGTCTCCTCGTCGGTAGCCACCTCGAAGAGTGGATCCACACCGGCCTGAAGCGGGCGCTGCTTGAGGAGGTCGCTGCAGAATCCGTGGATGGTGCCGACGTGCGCCTCTTCGAGCTGCGAGAGACCTTGCTCGAGTCTGGTGATCACCGCGTCGTCCTGAGAGCTGGCTCGCCCGTCCTCGAGAGCGCCCCGCAACCGCAGCTTGAGCTCGCCCGCGGCCTTCTCGGTAAAAGTCACCGCCACGATGCCCGCTAGCTCGCCACGGCCGGTCTTGACGATCTCGACGATGCGGCTGACGAGTGCCGTCGTCTTTCCCGTGCCCGCCGCCGCCTCGACGACCAGGGTCTCATCGAGCGCCTGCCGAATCGCTTCTCTCGCCTTCGCGTCGGTCAGGTCTCGATTCACGTGAGATTCCTCAGCCAGTTGAGCGGCGACAGCCTCGGGTCGTTCTCCTTGCGCTTCGCGTCGATCTCCATTCTCGGTCCGCAAACGGGCAGATAGTCGCAGAATCGGCAACCCAGAGGTGGTTTGGGATTGGCGGGAAAGAATCCTTCCTCGATGATCTCGTCGAGACGTCGCTGGAACTCGGCCACGACATCGAGGGCTTCCTCGTCCGGGCGGACGACGCGCTCCGAATAACCCCCGCGCACCGTGCAGTAATAGAGGCGTGCCGATTCGACGTCCTCACCCGTGAGCGCCTCGTAGGCGAGCGAATACAGAATGGGTTGGAGGCTTTCGCCACCGTTCAGGATCGCATTCTCGGGCATCCAGACCTTTCCACTCTTGTGGTCCGTCACCCGAACTTTGCCGTCGCTTCGCTTCTCCACGAGGTCGATGGCGCCGCGCAGCCGGAGTCCGTTCGGCAGGACGGCGACCTGGAGCGTACTCGTCGGATCGGCGGGTCCTTGAGGTCTCATTCCGAAAGTGAATTCCCGCCGGTGGGGGACGAAACCCTGGGAGCTCTCAGCCTCGCGACGAAGCCAGCCCCGCAGATCGAAGCGGATACGCTCGATCTCGTCCTGCCAGATGCGATCGATTGCCGGGGCAAGCTCTTCATAGAATCGTTCGGTCACCTCGTCGAACACCGCCTCGAAGGTTCTCAGGACGTCGTCGAGGCCCTCGGCGGTGACCGGAAGCTGTCTCGTCTCCGCGAGTCGCTCCAACACGTAGAACTGAGCGTCGTGAAGAATGCGGCCTCGCGTCAGGGCGTCGAGGTGGGTGACCGATTCGGCCGTCTCCCGCGGTCTCAAGCGGACGATGGCGTTCAGGTAGAAACGATACGGACAGGCGGCATATTTCTCGAGAGACGTGACCGAATAAGCACGGGCGCCGAGGCGATGTTCTCGAAGCTGGCTCTTCGCCGCGGGCGAAGGTTCGAGGAAACCATCGACCGGCGTGAAGCGCCCCCCCCGCCCGCGCTGAAAGCGGGCGCGAAGCGAGCGGGCCAGGGTCGGACTCTCGCGGATTAGATACCGCCCGGCGCCCGGTTTCTTGGATGAAGAGTCGGCCAGAAACGCTAGGTCGAACTCGGTCGTGTCAACCGCTTTCGTCCGATCGCGTGGTGCGGGCCAACCGAGTCGTGCGCCGGAAGTGCTCGCCGCCTCCCGCTCGAGCGTCTCGAAATCGGGAAGGCGGCCCTGGCTTGCGCGAGCGACCTCGAGGAGATAGAACGATGGAACCTTCGCCCTGCCTTTTCCAAGATCCAGTGATGGGTAGCTGAATACGATCTTGCGGGTTGCGGCGCCGATGGCGATCCGAAGAGCCAGCCTCTCGTTTTCGATCCGATCCTTCTGAACCGGAAGAGCGCGGTCGAGCTTCGATCTGGCGGAGTCGAGCAGCAATGGGTCTTCCATGATTTTCCGGGGGAACATCCTCTCGGCGAGTCCCGGTACGAGCACGACCTCGAAGCGCATCCCTCTCGCGGACTCGACGGGCGCTACCCAGACCTTTCCGTAGCGGTACCCCGCCGGTTGTTGGGACAGCAGGGTGAGCCGTTCGGCGAGGACTTCGCGAACCTCGAAAAGCCCGACGGGACCGACGGCCGACATGGGCCTGAGCTCCTGGAGGAGCGACACGACACCGTCAGGATGCGAAAGGGACTTGACGGCGAGTCCTTCGAGCGCATCCAGCCAACCGCCCCAGGCACTCGACTGGGGGAGCTCGGCGAGCCTCTCGATGAGAGGAAGGGCACAGCGTTTGAGATGATCGAGATCCTCGCGCTCGCGACGGAGGCTGTCGGCTTCGGCGCTGGCGTCGTCGGCAAGCTCGGCGATTCGGATCTCGAGCTCGCGACCGAGGCCCGCGAGCCGGCGCTCCCAGCGATCGAGCCCGCCGATGACGGCGGCGTCCACGAGCAGTTTTTCCCATCGCCAGGGCGCACGAACCCGTCCGGCGATGACCGGCGCTTTCTCGGGCTCGTCGATTTTCTCGGGCTCGGCGAAAAGCTCGAGCTGAACCGGCTCCCGGTCCCGAGGTTGCGGAGCGAGCGCATGACGAGCCGGTGCCCACAGAATGTCCTCCTCCGGCTCCGACACCGGCTCGCCTTCGGCGGTCACCTGAGGCAGCTGGGAAAGAGACAGGTACTCGGCGAAACGCGTCGCGGCCAGTTCTTCCGCCGCGCAATCGAGTAGTGAAAGAAATGCACGTCCCGACGGATCGGGACGAAGGGTTCCATTTTCGAAGTACCCAGGAATCGAAGCCCGCCGGAATGCCTCTTCGAGGTGCGGGGTGTAGGCCTCTGGCGAGCGGAGCAGGACGGCCATCGTGTCGAAGGACGTACCTTGTGAGGCTTCGGCATGGATGGCGCGGGCGATCTCCACGGCCTCCTGGGCTTCGCCGGGAGCGGACAGGATGACGACGTGCGAAGTCGCTTCGCGCGACGGCGGCGCCTCGCCCGAGAATACGAAGCGCTGGAGATCACGGATGGCGGAGCTGGTGCCCTCGTGGAGAGAAATCCGTTCGGGAGATACCCGGAGAGCTTCCGCCAGCCGCTCGAGCGATCGGGTATCCCCTTCGGGTACGGTTGCGAGTATCGGTGCGTGTTCGGCGATGGCCTCGATCAAGGCGGCCTCGAGTGGTGAGTGAATCGGCACGTCGAGCAGTAGCGTAGGGCGATCGATCCCGCGAGCCGCGTCACTGGCCAGCGCGAGGACACGAGCCCGATCGGCGATGCCCCTCTCGAGCGATTGCTGCTCGTATCGCGATAGAAGATGGGCCAGGTACTCACCCGTACCCCCCAGCATCTCCAGCGACGGGCTGGAAATCTCGTGATGACGGCACTCGAGCAGGGTCGTCGTCAAAGCGCGGACGAGCCCGGGGCCAGCGGCGACGTTCTCGAATGGCCCGAGGCGTCCCTCTCTTCCGGCCTCGTGGACGACGCGCGCCATCAACGCCTCTTGACCGAGCCGGCTGTGTGACGCGGTGGCGACGCGGGCCATCGCCGAGGCCGCGAGACGGAAGGCGAGGCCGTCGAGAGTGGTGCGAACGCAGCCGAACAAAGAACCTTGTGTGAGTGCTAGTTCCCGAACGAAGTGGTCCGCCGACTCCTGCTGCGAAGAGACGACGAGGAACGGACTCCGGGAAGCTCGCTCGATGAGCCAGTCACGGCCTCGCTCGCGCCGGGCCGCCGCGGACGAGCCGACGAGGAGCCGGTGGCGAGCCATGACGCATGGTAGCCCGGCTCAATGCACGAATGAAACACGGCATGGTTGAATCGAATCGGTGCGAGGAGTTAGGATGGCAACGATTTTCCTGGAGGAGGGATGTCATGAGGACTTTTCCGGCGCTCCAGTCAGCGATGGTCGTGGGCCTCAGCTTGCTATTCACCGCGGCCGGCATCGCACAGGACGAAAAGCCTCTGGACCAGAGAGAGGTCAGGAGAGCTCTCGAGCTGGCCGAGGAGAGAATGAAGGACGGAAAGCCGGCCGAGGCGGGAGGGTTCTACCTTCGCGTCTTGCAGGACTATCCCGAGAGGGGCGACGTGCGTTTGAAGCTCGCCCGGATCTACAAGGATTTCGAGGAGTGGGAGAACGCCGCCGATGCCTATGCGCTCGCCGTCGAGCATCTCGAGGACGCCGCAGAGCAAGCTGAGTGTTACGAAGGCATGGTCCTGGCTTACGCGAAAACGGCGAACTATCCCAGGGTCGTCGAAGTGGGGCCGAAAGCCGTCGAGACGAACCCGCAAAGCGCCGACGTGCACGTGAGCTTGGCCCTCGGTCTCGCCAAGACCGGGGCGCTCTCCGAAGCCGCGGCGATGGCGCGCAAAGCGCTCGAGCTAGCTCCCACGAGCGCGGTCGCCTACTCGACGCTCGGAGAGGCATCGCTCGCCGAAGGGAAAGTCGACGAGGCCGAGAGCGCGTTTCGAAAAGCGCTCGAGCTCGATTCCTCGACGGCCGAATCACAGGCGGGTCTTGCTGACATCCTCTACCGCAAGGGGGACTATCAGGGCGCCGTCGACACTGCCACCAAGGCGATCGAGCTGAACAGCCAGCTCACTCGGGCCCGAGCCGTCCGCGGGCTCGCCAACAACGCGCTCGGCAAGCCGGATGAGGCTTACTCCGATCTCGCCATGGCCATCACCGTGAACCCGAACGACCCCGATGCGAACTTGGCCTTTGCCCAGGTTTACAAGGCGCAGGGCAATCTGACCATGGCGTCGACCTACTACCAGAAGGTCATCGACCTGAATCCGAACAGCACGGACGCCTATCTCGCTCTGGCCGAAATATACGTCTCCCAGGGAAAGCTTCAGGAGGCGGGCACGCTCATGTCCCAGGCATTGGAGAAGATGCCGGACAACGCCAAAGCGCATCTCTACATGGGGCTCGCCCACGAAGCTTCCGGTGCCAACGACCAAGCCCTCGCTTCGTTCTCGAAAGCTGCCGAGCTCGATGATGCCCTCGCCGAGGCTCACTACCGGAAAGGCCGCCAGCAGCGCATGCAGGGTCAGAAGATGGAGGCGCTTCCCGAGCTCGAGAAGGCCGCGTCACTCGAAGGCGACAATCCCGACTACCTCACCGAGCTTGGTGTCGGGTACTACGAGGCCCAGCAGCTCGACAACGCCCACGGCACGCTGCAGAAGGCGGTGTCTCTTCCCGACTACCAGAACGCTCTGGGCTGGGCCTATTATGGCGTGACGCTCAAGGACAAGCAGCAGTTTTCCGATGCCGCCCAGTACTTCCAGAAGGCCGTGGAGGCCTACCCGAACTACGGGCTCGCGCACTGGGGATTAGCGTGGTCCAGTTTCGGCCAGATCAAGCCGGGTTGTCCTTGCACCCCGGAGGACGAGGCGCTGGTCCAGACGCTCGTCGAGCATGCGAAGCTTGCCGCCCAGTACGGGGTCAACGATCCGGCGCTCACCGAGAGATCGGACATTCTCGCACGGGGGGAGAAAGTCAAGTAGATCGGTTCAGGCCCCAGTCGTAGTCGCGGAATCGCACCCTTACCTTTTCACCGCGCGACGTGATCCACTCGCGCAGCGGGTCGTCCGCGTACTTCCTGATGAACGCAGCGAGGCTCGGCTCGCTCCCGCGAAACTCGGGATTCACGAAGTCCTCGCCATACCACTCGAAGATCTTCGTCACGAGCAGGGCGTCATCGACCACGGAGACATATTCGGCGTCGGTGAGAACGTTCTTCGTCGCGGCCTCGAGCTGCTCGTCCAGACGCTCTCCGTCGAAAGCGCGCACCGGGAGCGGCGGGCAGGAGATGGATGCGCAATTGACCGCGAAGTGCACTCGAGGATCTCGAAAGACTGGTCGAAGTATGTCGTGCTCGATGTTGTCCAGGCTCAGCTCGAATCCCCCCACCACGTGTCGCTTACGAACGAAAACGTCCGCTATGTCGCGGATACTCTCGATCTCGTAGGCACCGTCCTCCTTCACGTGATCGAGGATCGACTTGACCGTGTAGGCATTGTATGCGTTGATGAAGAGCGCCTGGAGCTCGGATGCCGTCAGGCGCGCCAGGTCCGCTCCGGCGAGAGCGTGGAGATAAGCGTCGAGCCTTTCTTCCTCCTCCTTCAGTCCGGTGTAGTCGAACCGGCGGCCTTCGCTCTTCGCGTTGGCTCGCAAGATGGCATCCCAGAGCGCGTGATCGAATCGATCCGAGCCCTCGGCGATGCCGCGATCGATGACGGCGGCAATTTCGCCCTGGACTGCGGTTGCCCGGGGAGCGCCGCAGGCGGCGGCGAAGACGAGTGGCAGCAGGGCGGACCCAAGGACGCGTATTCTCGGCATCTTCTGACTCCAGAGAATATACAATTGGCTAGACCATTCGTGATAGATTACGCTTACTTTCGAACGTAGATCGATGTACGAGGCCTTCTACGGCTTTCGCGAGAAGCCGTTCAACCTCACGCCCGATCCGAAGTTTCTCTACCTGTCGGGCAAGCACCACGAAGCTTTCGCTCATCTGGAGTTCGGGCTCCGGCAGCGCGGCGGGTTCATGGTGGTTACCGGGGAAGTGGGAACGGGCAAGACGACGCTCTGCCGCTATTTCCTCGACCGGCTCGACCAGAACACGCTGAGCGCCTTCATCCTCTACCCGGCGCTCGGTGCCACGGATCTCTTGCGATCCGTCAATCGGGATCTCGGGGTAGAGAGCGACGCGACATCGGACAAGGATCTCGTCGACGCCCTGCACCGCTTCCTGCTGGACTCCCACGAGTCGGGCAAGAGCATCGTTCTCGTCATCGACGAGGCTCAGAATCTGTCCCGAGACGTGCTCGAGCAGGTCCGCCTCATCTCCAATCTGGAGACCGACACCGAGAAGCTCATACAGATCGTCTTGATCGGACAGTCCGAGCTCAACGACAAGCTCGCTCAGAACGATCTGAGGCAGCTCGCTCAACGCATCACCGCCCGATATCATCTGACTCCTCTCGAAGGGCGCGAGCTCAAACAGTACATCCGACATCGGCTCGCGGTGGCCGGGGGAATCGGCCAGGTCGACTTCACGTCGGGCGCGTTCCGGGCTATTCGACGCTACTCGAAAGGAATACCGCGGCTCATCAACTTGATCTGCGATCGTGCGCTTCTCGCCGGTTACGTTCTGGAAAGGAACGAG
>DASPGQ010000776.1 GCA_035620555.1 Vicinamibacteria bacterium | reverse complement strand
GCCCCCGTGCCGCTGGCCGTGACCCGCAGGAGAAGCTCGCCTTCGGATAATCCGGGGACGGTCTCCGGGCTCAACTGCACGTCGAGCGCGGGCTCGACCTCCCCTCGTTTCCATACGGCCCACGCTGGCCGAGGGACGAAGCTCTCATCCGCGAGCGCGACAACCCGATCGCCCTGGACAGCCTCCATCCGGATGGAGCTCACTCCACGGGCAGGCTCCCTCGCGGTTACGGTCAGGTCGGTACCGGCGCGGCCGACTCCCGGCCGGTCTGTCCGGACGTCCACCGAAGGCGCTGGCCCCGGCCAAAACAGCACGAACAGGAGGACGAAGGTCAAGACGGCGGCAAGGAGGTATCCGAACGGCCTGCGCATGGTTCGGCGCATTGTACCGTTTCAGGCCCGGTGCTCGTGGGCCATCGACCCGAAGGGCTCGGCAATCTGCCGGTACGACGATCGGGCGCGGATCCCGCGGTGCTCGCCCTTTTGGGAAATCAGCTCCCGCCGAATCTCCACTTGATGCCGATCTGGGCCTCCCGGGAAACTCCGTCGAACCGATCGCAGTTGGTCGTGCTCGGGTCGCTGCCGCACAGACCGTAGATCGGCGATTCGTACGAGAAGGTCGTCGTTCGAAAATTCTCGCTGTTGAAAACGTTGAAGACCTCGAAGAGGAGGTCGATTTCGCCCGCCGCTCCGAGATTGCGGGTCCACATGACACGGAAGTCGACGTTGTAGAACTCCGGCTGACGCTCGGGGAAGCGGGGAACGATGCGGCCGCTCGAATCCACCGGTCGGTCGAACGTGTTGCCGTCACCGTTGACGTCGACGCTATGGAAAGCGGGAATGGGGAGACCGGAGCGGAACGTCCCGAGCCCGCTCAGGGTGAAGCCGCCTCCGAGCTCCGCCGTTCCCTGGAAGACGAAACGGTGAGTGATATCGCGCTCGTCGATCCCGAAGTCGCTCTCGAGGTCGAAGGCGTTCGAGGGGCCCATGGTGAACCCGATATCGCGCTCGGGATCGGCGTTGGACTCGTCCCGGGACCAGGTGTAGTGCGCGAGGAACTGGGCGCGGTCCGTGAATCCCTTCTTCAGTTTGACGGTGACCGCCTTGTATCGCGCCCGGCCCAGGCTCGAAAGCATATCGGCCTGGAAAACGCTGTTAGAGGGCCGCCCGCGCGTAAAGACATCGACCCCAATAGGCCGCCCGAACTCGTCGGTGCCCGAAGGCGCGAACGTGTTCTGGTCGAACGTGGTGTTGAATCCTCCGATTCTCGCATTCTCCGTGCGGGAGTAAATAAAGTCCACGCCCGCGGAAAGATTGGGGACGAGCTCGCGCTCGGCGCCCACGTTCACGTTCAAGACGCGGAGGTTCTGGAAGTCCTCGGAAACGAAATTGACCGACGATATCAGCCCCGGGGTCACGGGGACGACGCTCGGCGGCGTGTCGGGAAACACGGCGCCCGGCGGTAGTGCCCCGAAGAAAAAGCCGACGCTGTCTCGAAAACCGGCGCCTCCGGTGGGCATGAAGATCGTCGCCGTCCGGCCGAAGTAGACTCCCGCTCCTCCGCGGACGACGGTCCTCCCATCGCCCGTCGGATCCCAGGAAATGCCCAGCCGGGGTCCGAAGTTGTTGGTGTCGCTGGCGATGGTCTGCGGAATCGAGCGAAGGTCCATCCCCGGTGCCTGGCGGACCGAGCCCACGGTGCCGTCCGGATTCGCGATCGGGAGCTTGGGGTCGCCGTTCATCTGGGCTTCGTAGCGCAATCCAAAATTGAGGGTCAGGTTGGGAGTCGCCTGCCACTTGTCCTGGACGAAGAGGCCCAGCTCGTTCGTCCAATAGTCGTCGGTGGTAGCGGTGCCTTCGTTGAAGGGCTCGAAGAACTGCCGGAAGATGAAAGCGAAAGGCTGGCGGGCCTGGAAGTCTTCCATGGTGAGGAACCAGTAGCTCCCCCGCGACCAGCCGATGAAGGCGTTGTTCGTGAGCTCGGTGGCGTTCCAGTCGACACCGAACTTCACGTCATGGCTGCCAAAGAGATAGCTGAAGCTGTCGGTGACCTGGAACCGGTTGTTGTCGCCCTTGATGGGAAGGAAGAACTCGCGCCCGAAGCAGCCTCCCTGGGGGAACGAGAACCCGCAGGTATCACCGATCTGTACTTCCGGCAGATCGGACTTCGCGTCGCGCGGCCGGATCTCGTGAATGTAGTGGAACTTGAGCTCGTTGAACGCGCGGGTGCCGATGACGCTGGTCAGGCTCGCGACCACGGACGTGGCGGTGTTGTTGAAGTCCTCGAAGTTCTCCGCCGCCCCTCCCACGATGGACTGCCCGCGGCCACCGGTGAAGTTGATGGTGTCGTTCTCGCTCCGGTTCAAGCGCACCGACAGCCGGTTGTTGTCGGTGATGTCGAAATCGACCTTTCCAAAGAACGTCAAGAGATCCTGCGTCTCTGGATTGGGGCCTTCGAGATCCGCCAGATTGGTGATTCCGTACTCCGGGACCGAGATGCCGTTGACATCGCGGGCGAATCGGGTAATGACGGTGTCGTCCCGATTCTGCGCATCGAAGGCGAAGAAGAAGAACGCCTTGTCCTGCTTGATGGGCCCGCCGATGCTGGCGCCGAATTGCTGCTGATCGAACTGATCGGAAGGATTGCCGAAGGGATCGTCCGACTTCAGGCCGGAATCACGGAAAAAAGCGAACCCACCTCCGCGAAGGTCGTTGGTTCCCGACTTGGTCACGACGTTGATCACGCCACCGGTGGAGCGGCCGAACTCCGCGTTGAATCCGTTGGTCAAGACCTCGAACTCCTGCACCGCTTCCTGGGAGATCGCGAAGTTCTTGGTCTCGAGCGAACCGGTATACTCGGCGAAGAAGGGGTTGGTCATGTCCGCTCCATCGACAGCGAGAAGCGAGTAGTCGCCCTGCTGGCCGCCGAATCGCAAGGGAGAGCGGAGGCCCGGCGTCTGCTGAACGCCCGGCGCGAGCAAGGCGAAGTCGCGGAAATCCCTGCCGTTGATCGGAAGCGTGGCGATGGCTTTTTGATTAAGGGTGGTGCTCACGATCGATCGCTGGATCTCGATGACCGGAGTCGCCGCGGTGACGGTGACCGCCTCGGTGACGCTGGCGAGCGGCATGGTCAGGTCGATGACCGGCGCCGAGCCCACCGTGACCACGACACCTTCCCGGGTAACGGTGGCGAAGTTCGGGAGCTCCGCCTGGATCGTATAAGCCCCGACGGGAAGGAGTGGTGCACGGTAGCGACCCGTGTCGTCGGTCGTCACGACACGGGTGAGACCGGTTTCCACGTGGGTTACGGTGATGGTCACCCCCGGTAGCGTCGACCCGGTCTCGTCGCTCACCGTTCCCGACAGCTCGCCGCGATCGAGAACCTGCGAGAAGACAGGCACCGCGAGAAAAGCCACGACCAAGAGAGCGCTCGCTCCTTGAGTGGCTCGTAATGACCTCCGACGATGGGTCATAAGGCCTCCTGATTCGTCTCTTGCTTGGACGGCGTACGTCAGGTTCGAGAACCGGACCGATATGGTCGCGTATTCTAGAGCCGCCCCCTCGATCGAGTCAATGGACATATTTCTTTCTGAATCGAGACACTTCTGAGTGACGAGAGACCGTTCCGACGGACGCTATCGGGTCAGCCGATCCAGAAACAGAGCACGGAAACGCGCGGAGTCGACGGTCACCGGGACTCGAGCGTTCGGCTGGACCCGCGGAAACGACGTGATGCGGTAGTGGTCTCCAACGTCCTCGATCGCTTCGAGGAGAAGGTAGCGATTGGCGACGGTTTCCCCGTAGGTAAGGCTCCCCTTGGTCTCCACCTGGATATGCATCGGCCGGAGGTCGGTCGCGATCGAGAGGTCGATGGCGAGACCAACCGCAAGAGGGTCATGCAGGGCCGCCCCATCCATGAAACCGAGGCTCTCGGAGAAGGCGATGTAGAAATCGCCGATGTCCGCGGCATAAAGGGCCACGCGCGAGTCCGCAGCCCGGAGTCGCTCGAGGTCTTTCCGCGTGAGACGGGCCTGGTCCGTCGCTCCCAGATCAACCATTACGATCGGGATCCCCGACTCGAAGACGACCTTGGCCGCCTCGGGATCGTTATAGATGTTGGCCTCCGCCGCCGGGCTCGCGTTTCCTCCCACGATCGATCCCCCCATGAGG
>DASPGQ010000775.1 GCA_035620555.1 Vicinamibacteria bacterium | reverse complement strand
GCATCTACCTGCCGCCCGATGCGAATTGCCTGCTGGTGATCGCCGATCGCTGCCTGCGCTCGACCGACTGCATCAACGTGATCGTGGCCGACAAGCAGAAGCATCTCCAGTTCACGACGATCGACGAGGCGATCATTCACTGCGCGAAGGGCATCGGCATCTGGCCCCGGGCGAGCACCGACGCCGGCGAGGAGCCGGACGTGGTTCTCGCCGCCTGCGGCGACGTGGCCACCATGGAGGCGCTGGCGGCGGCCGCGATCCTGCGAGAGCGAGCTCCGGAGCTGAAGCTCCGCTTCATCAACGTGGTGGATCTGTTCAAGCTCCAGCCGGCGACCGAGCATCCGCACGGATCGACGGAGCGGGAGTTCGAGAGTCTGTTCACTACCGACAAACCCGTCATCTTCAACTTCCACGGTTATCCGTGGCTCATCCACAAGCTCGCGTACCGGTTTAGGGGGCACGAAAATCTCCACGTGCGGGGCTACAAAGAGAAGGGCAACATCAATACCCCGCTCGAGCTCGCGATGCTGAACGAGACCTCGCGCTTCCACCTGGTCATCGACGTGATCGACCGGGTGCCGAAGCTGCGCACCAGGGCCGCCCATCTGAAGGAGGAGATGAGGGATGCCATCATCGACAACCTGCGATACGCGCACGAGCATGGAACGGACAGACCGGAGCTGGCCGGCTGGACCTGGCCGTACTGATTCGCCGGTGGTCGAGATGTTCAAGCCCAATCGCGATCTGGACCAGCTATGCATCAACACCATCCGCACTCTGTCCATGGACGCGGTGCAGCAGGCCAACTCCGGACATCCGGGAACACCCATGGCGCTCGCGCCCGTGGTCTACTGTCTGTGGCAGCGATTCCTGCGGTTCGACCCCGAGCATCCGATCTGGCCGAACCGGGACCGCTTCGTGCTCTCGGTCGGCCATGCCTCCATGCTGCTCTACTCTCTGCTGCACTTGACGGGAGTGAAATCGGTCAATCCGAAGTACGAGATCCTGGGTGAGCCTTCGTTGACGCTCGAGGACATCAAGCGCTTCCGGCAGCTCGGCAGCAAGTGCCCCGGCCATCCGGAGTACCGCTGGACTTCGGGAGTCGAGACCACCACCGGGCCTTTGGGACAGGGGGTGGCGACGAGCGTCGGGATGGCCATCGCCGAGAGATGGCTCGCGAGCCACTTCAATCGTCCTGGGTTCGAGCTCTTCGATTACGACGTCTATGCCCTCTGCGGCGACGGCTGCATGATGGAAGGGATCTCGGGCGAGGCGGCTTCGCTCGCGGGTCACCTGAAGCTCGCGAACCTCTGCTGGATTTACGACAACAACCGCATCACCATCGAGGGAAACACCGCTCTCGCCTACAGCGACGACGTGGCCACCCGCTTCATCGGATACGGATGGAACGTCACCCGCGTGGGAGACGCGAACGACCTGGATATGCTCGAGCGCGCCTTCCGGACGTTCCGGAGCACGACCGACCGGCCGACTCTCGTCATCGTCGACAGCCACATCGCCTATGGCGCCCCGAACAAGCAGGACACGAGCGCCGCTCACGGAGAGCCGCTCGGGGAGGAAGAAATCCGGCTGGCCAAGCGCAACTACGGCTGGCCGGAGGACGCCCGGTTCCTCGTTCCCGAAGGGGTACGCGAGCACTTCCAGGCGGGAATCGGCGCGCGCGGGGGCGAGCTGCACCGGGCTTGGTGGGAAAGGTTCGAAGCCTACCGGCGCGAGTATCCCGAGCTCGCGGACCATGGATACCGCATGATGCGGCGCGAGCTCCCCGAGGGCTGGGACGAAGGACTTCCCTCGTTTCCCGCCTCGGCTTCCGGGCTCGCCACCCGGGACGCGTCGGGAAAGGCGCTGAACGCGATCGCCCGGAACGTTCCGTGGCTGGTCGGGGGATCGGCGGACCTCGGCCCCTCCTGCAAGACGCGTCTCTCGTTCGAGGGCGCAGGGGACTTCAGCGCCGAGGACGGGGCGGGGCGGAACCTCCACTTCGGGATCCGCGAGCACGCGATGGGCGCGGTCTTGAACGGCCTTTCACTCTCGAAGATTCGACCCTTCGGGTCCGGCTTCCTGATTTTCAGCGACTACGGACGGGCGGCGATCCGCTTGAGCGCCCTGATGGAGATCCCGGTCATCCACATCTTCACCCATGACTCCATCGGCGTCGGGGAGGATGGGCCCACCCACCAGCCGGTGGAGCATCTCGCGTCGCTGCGCGCCATCCCGGGGTTGATCACCCTCCGGCCGGCGGATGCCAACGAGACGGTCGAAGCCTGGCGCCTGATTCTAGGGCTCCGCCACCACCCGGTGGCGCTCGTGCTGTCCCGGCAGGCTCTCCCCACGCTCGACCGCGAAAGGTTCGCTTCCGCGGAAGGCCTGAGGCGCGGCGCCTACGTTCTCGCGGATGCCGAGGACGGCAAGCCCGAAGTGCTGCTGCTCGCCACGGGGAGCGAAGTCCCGTCCTGTATCGCGGCCTACGAGGAGCTCCGGGCCGAAGGGATCCAGGCCCGGGTGGTGAGCATGCCCTCGTGGGAGATCTTCGAGCGCTACTGCCGCGAGTATCCCGAGTATCGGGAGGAGGTCCTTCCGGAGTCCGTCCGAGCGCGCGTGTCCGTGGAACAGGGCTCCACCCTCGGCTGGAGCCGTTACGTCGGAGCGAGCGGCAAGAGCATCGGGATGGAGACCTTCGGGGCGTCGGCGCCGCTCAAGGAGCTCCAGAGGAAATTCGGCTTCCTTCCCGAGAACATCGTCGCGGCAGCCAGGGAGCAGATCGCGAAAGCGAGGTGAGTGATGCGCATCGCCATAGGTTCCGATCACGCAGGGTTCGAGCTAAAAGAGGCGGTGAAGCCCTTCCTGTCACGGAAAAACCACGAGATTCTCGACGTGGGCACTCATCGCCAGGATCCGGTCGACTATCCCGATTACGCGGAGGCGGTGGCGACCGCGCTTCGCGAATCGAGGGCCGACCGCGGCATCCTGATCTGCGGAAGCGGGGTCGGGGCATCCATGGCCGCGAACCGCATCCCGGGCATCCGCGCCGGGCTCTGTCACGACACCTACTCCGCACATCAAGGGGTCGAGCACGACGACATGAACGTGCTGGTCCTCGGAGGCCGGGTGGTGGGGGTCGAGCTCGCCCGCGAGCTGGTGCGCGCGTTCCTG
>DASPGQ010000774.1 GCA_035620555.1 Vicinamibacteria bacterium | reverse complement strand
CTGGATGTAGCTGTGAGCCATCGTTCCCGCAACGGGAATGCCATAGACGAGGCCAGCGAGGACGTTGCTCGTGGCGGAAATGCCGGCGATGTAGAGGGCTCTCGAGGCCTTCAGCGCTGCGTCGGCGCCGTGCATGCGCCTCATACCGAAGTCGACGATGCGCCGATTACCCGCAGCCGTCACCACGCGACTCGCTTTGGATGCGACGATGGTTTGGAAATGCACCAGGTTCAGAAGGAAACTCTCGACAATCTGCGCTTCGGGGAGAGGCGCGACGACCTCGAGGAGAGGCTCGTTATCGAACATGGGAGTTCCCTCGGGGACGGCGTAGACGCTTCCGGTGAAGCGGAGCTGCCCCAGCCAATCGATGAACTCGCGAGAAAAACCCTCTAGCCGGGAGAGCTCGGAGCAGCAAGACTCGGAGAAGCGGAAATTTTCGAGATACTGCAACGCATCGTCCAGGCCGCAAGCGACGAGATAGTTGCGCTCCGGGGGAAGATCCCGGGTGAAGAGGCTGAACACCGCTTCGTCTTCCATGCCCTCCCGCCAGTAGGCCTGGAGCATCGTCAGCTCGTAGAGATCCGTGAGGAGCGCTACATTGTCGTCATCTACCCAGTTCACGTCGGTCTCGAAATGCTTTTGGGCAGGGTGATGAAAAACTCAACCCACCCTGCGCGAGCGGAGCGAGCCCGGCGCGCCCGCCGCGCCGTAAGCAGCCCGAGCCGTGGCGGCCGGTCGATCACGGGTCCCGCCACGGCATTGAGTACTCTTTAATGCTCATCGTCGGCACGCCGGATCGCCACACGCTCCATGATGTCGCCCTCGAGAATTCGGTCGACGTTGTCCATGCCCTCCACGACTCTGGCGAAAACAGTGTAGTTGTGATCGAGCCGAAAGTTGTCCACGAGGTTGATGAAGATTTGACTGTCTCCCGTGTCGCGGCCCCGTGTCGAGATCCCGAGGGTCCCGCGCTCGTGTGAGAGAGTCGACACCTCGTCACGGATGTACTCCGGCCTCCCCACGTATTCGTTGGCGCCGGGGCTCCCGCCCTGGAGCACGAAGTTTGGCACGATCCGGTGGAACGTCAACCCGTCGTAGTATCCCGATTCGGCGAGGCGGGCGAACTGGGCAACGGTCAAAGGTGCGACTTCAGGAAGGAGCTCGACGATGAAGGTCCCTGCCTCCTTCATTTCGATGCGGGCCCGCGCGCCATGGAGTCCGAGCAGGTACTCCTCGTCGGGAAGGGGAGTCGGCGCGAAGCGCGTCGTCTGCGGTCTCTCGCCGAGCAGATCCGCGGCGAGGCCTGCGATAGCCGGATCGAAGTCCGAGATGAGGTAGCGGAGCTCGTCTCTCGGCGCGGGAGAGTCCCGCAGACGTTCGAGCAACAGACGCCGAGGATCGCGAGACGTGTGTCGCCTTTGCGACGAGACCCGCTCGAGTGCGTCGAGCATCACCGACGCGGCCACTTCGTCGCTCTTCCATCCTTCGAGAATTCCGAGCGCGGTCACGAGCAATCCGTAGTCGTCGGAGCCCAGCGCCGCCACCGCGTCCTCGGGGGTCACGAGTGCTTCGGCGACGACGTTGGGGTGAGGATCGGCACGCAGCGACTCGAGGGTCTTTTCGGCCTCGAGGTGCTTGGCCGCTCGCGCGGCGTACACTCGGGCCTGCCACGCCGGATGCGAGGCGAAACGAGGCAGCTCCGCTCGGGCGGCGTCGGGCCGGAGCTTCGCGAGCGAAACGAGCGCGTGCGAAGCCTTCCGCCAGTCCGACGACCCACGGACCAAGGGCTCCAGCGGGGCCGGGTCGCAACCCTCGGCGAGCCGATCGATGGCGAGCAAAACGACGTGATCGCTCTCGTCGGAGAGGGAGCGTTCGGCGAGAGCGCAATCGAACGCGACGCGAAGACCTTCGTAGCGAACGAGGTAAGAAGGATCCCGGCGCGCTTCGCCGAGTCCAATCACCGCGAGCCTCCTGACCTGAGGATCCGGATCCGCGAATGCGAGCTCGAGAACGTCCTCGGGAGTCGATTCGGCTCGTAGCAGCGACGCGAGAGCGAGACGGCGGGTCTCCGATCCAGCGTCTCGCACGACCCGGGCGAGTCTCTCCACCGTTCGCGGCGAGGGCTTTCGATCCTGGCGCCGCAGAGCGGTCTCGAGACCCTTGGCGGCGCCGAATCGTATGGGCTCCTCCTCCAATCCAGGCAGAAACACGTCTTCGTTAGCTTCTTCGAGCCGTCCAATGGCCTCGTAGAGGGCGGAGCGCACCCGGGGATCTCGTTCACGCTCGAGATAGGGGCGAAGCGAGTGGGGCGCTTTCATCTGAGCGAGCGCGTTGGCGGCCTCGACGCGAATGTCGGGCTCCGGGGATGCAAGGAAGGGCACCACGTGTCTCGAGAGCTCCGGTCGCTCGAAACGTCCCAGGGCGCGAATGGCCTGGACGGGATGCTTCTCCAGCGCCTCGACGAGGGGCGCCTCATCGTCGCGGGCGTCTTCGATCGCGAGAAGGCGGTGGTCGAGCGGCCACTGGACGAACAGAGCCAATACCGCTTCGATCACTGGGGCAACCCGACAAGGAACATCGGCTAAAGAATACCGTGAAGGCTCTTCCCCCTGCTCGCGAGCGCGTCGACGCGTTTCGACACGGTGGGGTCCTCCTCCAGTGGCGGGGCGTGATGGGGCTTCAGCCTCGCGTCGATGATGAGCGGTCCCTGGCAACCCCAGTGCTTGTGCCGAGAGAAGCTCTCGACACCATGGACGTCATGTGACGGGTTCGACCGGGTAAACGTGACCCACAGGAAGTTGCGCAGACTCTCGGCCGCCTGCTCGGCGTCGTCCACCAGAACGATGAGGGGGAATCCCTCGAGAGCCGCGGTCGAGAGGCGATGGGAAAGTGCCTCCATCTCGGCCTCCTGTTCCTCGTAGCCGCGGAACCGCGGCGTTTCGAGCACGAGGACCCCCGGAAAAACCGTCCGGGCACGGGCGAGACCGTCCGGTGCCTCGGTGGCGAGCTCGCGTTTCTTTCGTCCCGCCGCGGCGATGACCAGCTTCGAGCCCGCATTGAGCCCGGTCCCGGAATAGTCGAGGGTGTCGATCGTCGTTCGCGTCTGAAAGTGAAGGTCGCGCGTCAGGTCCACGCGCTCGAGCGCGTGGCGCAGAAACGCCTCGACGTCGTGGACGTCGAGAGCTGGGTCGTCCTCGTGGGCGACGATGAACAGGTATTTTGCCAGCGAGCACTGGCCGAAGCCCAGCAGAGCGTTGGCGCACGTCAGAATCTCCTGAGGCACTCGCTCGCCGTAGGGCACGTAGCGCTCGCTTCCGATGGCGAGTAGAAGGGGGTGCACCCCGGCGGCATCGACCGCGTGGATGGCCTTGACCCCGGGCAGTTCCACCGGCACCAGGGGCTCGGTGATCTCGTGGATGAGTTTTCCAAAGCTCGTATCCTCCTGAGGCGGCCGGCCCACGACGGTGAATGGCCAGAGTGCGCCCTCGCGGTGAAACACCGCCTCGACCTCGAGCACGGGAAACTCGTGCGTGAGGCTGTAGTAGCCGAGGTGGTCGCCAAAAGGACCCTCGGGGAGCGTACGCTCGGGGTCGATGGAGCCGGTGATGACGAAATCCGCGTCCGCGGAGACGACGTATTGGCCGGCTCGGGCGAAGCGAAAGCGCCTTCGGTTGAGCATCCCGGCAAACAGAAGCTCGCTCAGACCTTCGGGCAAGGGCATCACCGCGGCGAGTGTATGTGCCGGTGGGCCTCCCACGAAAACGCTCGCTCGAAGCGGCTCGCCACGCCGGACGGCGGCGGCGTGATGTACGCCGATTCCGCGATGGATCTGATAGTGGAGACCGACCTCGATGCCGGTTCGATAGCGGTTGCCGGATAGCTGGATGCGGTACATCCCCAGGTTCGAGGATCCGACGCCCGGGCTGTCGGGATGCTCCGTGTACACCTGGGGAAGGGTGACGAAAGGGCCGCCGTCATCGGGCCAGCTCGTGATGTGGGGAAGGTCCTCGATTCGGGCTCGATGGCGAAGCACCGGGGCCCGACCGACGTGTCGGGGAAGCGATGAGACCGCCGTGAACGGAGCGGCTGCAAGAGTGAGTGGTCGCCTCCAGGCAGAAGCCGGGTCGGCCTTGATCTGGACGATCCGTTTGACCGCGTCGAGACTGTCGCGAAAGATGAAGCGGGCGCGATCCAGCGTTCCGAAGAGGTTGGAAACGCAGGAGAATCGACACCCCTTGACCTGCTCGAACAGCAATGCGGGAGCACCGGCAACATACGCCCGGCGCTGGATCTCCGCCATCTCGAGGTAGGGATTCACTTCTTCTCGAACCCGTACGAGATGTCCGTGGCGTTCGAGATCGGCGACGCAGGCGGCGAGGCTCTTGTAACCCATGGGCCCGGCGGTGATTCTTGGGCTCTGGCCCCGCCGAGTCAAGAGAGGCCTCTCGTTTGGTTTACAATGGGCGCCGTATGAGAGCTGCCGCCTGGCTCGGTCTGTTTCTGTGTGGTTCCGCTGCAAGCGTTCTCGGAGGAGACTATGCGGAGAAGGATTTTCTCACCGGAATCCGCAGACTCACGTTCGAGGGACGCCGAGCCGGCGAGGGATACTTTTCGCCCGACGGGAAGCGTTTGGTTTTCCAGAGCGAGCGCGAGCCGGGCAATCCCTTTTACCAGATCTACGAGCTCGACCTGACGACGGGCGATACCGTTCGCATCTCACCCGGGATGGGAAAGACGACCTGCCCGTTCTTCCAAGTGGGGACGGGGAACATACTCTTCGCTTCGACCCACCACGATCCGCACACCGAAGCTCTCCAGAAGGAGGAGCTGGAGCTGCGAGAATCGGGCAAGGAACGCCGTTACGCCTGGGACTACGATCCGGAGATGGAGCTCTACGTCTACGAGCGAAAGGAAGGCGTCCTGAAGAGACTGACCGACGTCCGCGGATACGACGCCGAGGCGAGCTATTCGCCCGACGGCGCGTGGATCGTCTTCACCTCCACGCGTGGGGCCTATGACCGCGACCTGACCGAGAAGGAACGGAATCTGCTCGAAGTGAACCCCTCCTATTTCGGCGATCTCTACCTCATGAGAGCGGACGGCTCCGGTCTGAGGAGGCTCACGGACGTTCCGGGTTACGACGGGGGACCCTTTTTCGTCGCCGATGGATCGAGAATCGTTTGGCGGCGATTCGACGAAGACGGCCTCGTTGCCGACGTTTTCACCATGAAGCCCGATGGTACTGACGTGCGTCAGCTCACGGATTTTGGTGCGATGAGCTGGGCCCCCTACGCTCATCCCTCGGGCGAGTACGTCTTCTTCGCCTCCAACAAGCTGGGGTTCACCAATTTCGAGATTTACATCGTGGATATCGAAGGTGAGAAGGAGCCCGTGCGCGTCACCTACACGGACGGGTTCGACGCGCTCCCCGTGCCTTCGCCCGACGGCCGTCAGCTCGCCTGGACTTCGAACCGCGCCGGCGGAAGCGGCGGACAGATTTTTCTCGCGAGCTGGAACCACGAACGGGCCATCGAAGCGCTCGAGGCTTCTCCCGTTCGAGGGGGGGCTGTCCCATGAAATCTGCGCCCGCCGTCGCCCTGTGGTCGCTCTCGCTGGGTGTGGCATGGGGCCAGTCGGTGGACGTGGAGACGCATGTCACGGCGCTCGCCGCGGAAACGATGGAGGGGCGCCTCACGGGTACGGATGGGGCGAGTCGGGCTGCCGACTACCTCGTTTCCGAATTGAAGCGACTGGGCCTGCGTCCAATTCCTGGCCAGTCGGACTTTCGCCTGCCGTTTCCTTTCACCGCCGGCGTGAAGGACATGGGCTCGACGTTTTCGATCGGCGATTGGGCCGCGCCCGCTTCCGGGCTCCGGGGAATGTCTTTCTCGGACACGGGGGAGGTTTCGGGGGAAGTCGTGTTCGCGGGTTACGGAATCACCGTTCCCGAGAGCCAGAGCTTTGGTTACGACAGCTATCACGGGCTCGACGTGGAGGGAAAGATCGTTCTCGTTCTGCGCTACTTCCCCGAGGACGCGTCCGCCGATGTCAAGAGCGTGCTCGCCCGCTATTCGGGCCTCCGATTCAAAGCGCTGGGCGCCCGCGAGCGTGGCGCGAAGGGGCTGCTGGTCGTCACCGGACCCCGCTCGCCGAATGCGGGGGAGCTCGTGGGCATGAGCTTCGATACGGCCGCTGCGGGATCCGGCATCGTGGCCGCGAGCATCACGAGTGAGGTCGCCGACAAACTTCTCGCTCCCTCGGGCAAGATCCTCTCCGACGTCCAAAAGGAGCTCGACACCGCGAACCCGCACGTTTCGGGGTTCGCCCTCGAGAACGTCGAGGTGAAGCTGGACGTGCGACTCGAGCGCGAGACCAAGACCGGAAGCAATGTCGCCGGCATCATCCCTGGCAAGGACCTCGATCGCTTCGTGGTGCTCGGGGCCCACTTCGATCACCTGGGCCGAGGCGGAGACGGAAACTCCCTTGCGAGGAAAGACGAAGCGGGAAAGGTGCATGCAGGGGCCGACGACAACGCCTCGGGGGTCTCTGCAGTTTTGAGCATCGCCGAGCGCTTGCGAAACGTCGAGCTCTCGTCCTCGGTGGCGGTCGCGTTCTGGTCGGGCGAAGAGCTCGGACTTCTGGGCTCAACCGATTTCGTGAGGTCTCAGGCCATACCTACCGAGAAGATCGTCGCCTACGTCAACTTCGACATGGTGGGGCGGATGCGTGACAACAAGCTCGTCCTCCAGGCCGTAGGGACGAGTCCCGTCTGGCCTCGCCTCGTCGAGCAGACCAACGTGCCGATCGGGTTCGATATCGAGCTCAGTGAAGACCCCTATCTTCCGACCGATGTGACGAGCTTCAACCAGGCGTCGATCCCCTCGATCAACTTCTTCACCGGAAGCCATTCCGAGTACCATCGGCCGGCGGACCGTCCCGAGCTGATCAATTACGACGACCTCGGCCGGGTCGTCGACTTCGGCACGCTCCTCGCGCGGAAGCTTTCGGAGCTGAACGAGCGCCCCGAGTTCGTCAAAGTGGCTCGGAAACAACAATCGGGAGGCAGCCGAGATACCCTGCGCGCCTTCACCGGGACGATACCGGACTACACGACCGAAGTCGACGGTCTTCTCCTGAGCGGGGTCATCGAGGGCGGCCCCGCCGAGGAGGCGGGTCTTCAGGCGGGGGACGTCATCGTCGAGATGGCGGGACAGAAGATCACGAATATCTACGATTACACGTTCGCGCTCGACGTCGTCAAGGTCGGTGAGCCGGTGACCGTGGTTTTTCTGAGAGATGGCGAGCGTCAGGAGACAAAGCTCACGCCCCGGGCGCGCGAGTGAGGTGTTCAGAAGCTCGTCTGCCGACCGGATTAAACGAGGTCGTGCTCGGCCCGTCCGCATCCAGTACAATCGTCAACGATGGCAGATCCACGGGGCATCCTGATCGTCTCGTCGCGTATCGATCGAGGTGATCTTGCCCGCCTCGTGGAGACCTACTTTCGTGACATGGTCAAGTATGTGGTCGATGTCCGAAGGCGAATGGCCGCCATCGGGGGGGAACTTCACGCGGATGCAGAGCTGCTTCTGCTGGATTCCGGCAGCCAGCAGCGAGACCTCTGGGGAGCAAACTACTATCCGGGCCGCGGACCGGACCAGTGCATCGAATACACCGCGCTCATTAATATCAGGCCCTCCCAGAACAATCCCAGCATGGAGATACAGGATCCCAACACGAGGGAGATGGTGCGCGAGATCACATTCGCTCTCATCGGAGCTGGCGAAGAGCTCTGATGCCCCAGCATTCGGAGCTCAGCGAGGAGCGTTGGTCGCAGTTTACGTTCGACCAGCAGATTCTCATGATTGCAAACGAAATGAATCGAGGGTCGTCGCTCGTTGCCTCTAAGGACGTGGAGAAGATCAAGACCTGCTACGAGCGGGTACTACAACTCACCGACTTGACCGTTCGGACACAGACGAAACCGACTCTACGCAGCGAGCTTCTCCGCTGGCGGGACTGCATCGCCGAGCTCTACCTTCATAAAACGTCGCGACCCGACGACCACCGATCCGCTTTCCGGTGTCTGCTCCGTTTCACGCCGGAGGCATCCCTCCAGATTCGGTATCTCAGGGGCGCCGCGTCCGATGCTTTCTAGCTGCTGGTTCGACGAAG
>DASPGQ010000773.1 GCA_035620555.1 Vicinamibacteria bacterium | reverse complement strand
TGCTCGCTGATCGTCTCGCCGCTCAGGTCGGTGACGAGACGGGTCGAGCCCAGGTGATCGACGTGCATGTTGAACACGCTGAAGCTCGGGGAAACCTCGGTGCCGAGGAACAGCAGGGGCGAGGTCGCGGGGCGCCAGCGGTCGTCGGCCGACGCGGGCGGCATTGAGGCGGACGCCCAGGACTCCCCGGTGTCGCAGACCGCCGCGGGATCCGCGGTCGACTCCGCCTCGACCTCGCACGTCGGCTCCCCTGCTCCGGCATCCGCGATCCACTCGAGCTCTCGCGGTGACCCGCGCTTCGCGTAGCCCGGAGATGCGCTACAGTTCCAGAAGATGATCTCCGACCGCGGCGATTCCCCACCCGAGGCCGTGATGCCGTCGTCCGAGCCTCGCGCCGTCACATAGAACGCCTGCAGGAAGAAGGTATCGCAACTCTTGTCCTCGCTTCCCCACGGGAAGTACCCGTTGTTCCACTCGTGTCTCGTCGGGCAGTCCTCGTTCGGGTCGACGGGCGTCAGTGTTGGCGGGTCCGTCTGCTCGAACGAGTTCGGGTCGAGATCGCCCGCCTCGACATAGGTCGTCCCGGCCGATGCCGGTTGCACTTGGGTCGGGTAGAAGAAGATCCCGCCCGGGAACACGTAGCGGTAGATCGTGTACTCGTGGGCACCCGGCACCGGATCCCATTCGAGACGGATCGTGCACGGGTTGCCCGGCGGGCTACTATCGTCATCAAATCGGGCATTCCAAGTCGCTGGCGGCTTCCCACGTGCCCCAACATCTTCAAGGCGTTCTGTAGCCCTTTTCGATCACTTGGTTGAAAGTCTTCCTTAGATCGCGACAGGTTCCGTCGATACTATCGACCTCGGCTGAAAGCCTCCAGAGCTGCTCCGCTAGTTTGTCCCGCGAGTCTTCCTTGAGATCCGTCGCCAGGAGTTCGTCGATTAATCGGCAGAACGTCCTGGAACGTGCGTACAGATAGACCAAGTCTCCAATGACACTCTCCTGTGTTGCAGGTAGCTCACCGGAGTACCAAGAGAGCGCTCGGGACAACCTATCGGCCAAAGTCTCCTTCTCGTCAGAGGCCGCCATCTTTGCCTCTCTGTTTCGGTTTGAGGGGGGTCTCGGCCTTCGGGATCTTGGTCGGCTCCGCATCGCCGAGACACCCGCCGTGTGTATCGTACTCAATAGCGCCCCTGACCCGAACTCGATTTCCCCTTTTCGGGTCCTCGGACGACAACTCGGTGCTCGAAACAGCGCTTCGCAACCGAGCGATAGGTCGAAATCGTCGTCAAATCGGCCATTTCAAATCGCTGGCGGGGTACCGTCGGCTTCAAGGGACCTACCTTTTTGGACTCGAGTATCTCGGCGTCCATGGCATCACGACGGCCGCAGAACAGTGATGAACTCCGCGATGATCTGGAAGTCTTGCTCATCGGCGGGATTGAGAACGATTGGCACAAAGTCGGGATTCTCAGGCGCCAACACAACCGTCTTGTGACGCCAACCCGTTGACTCGTGCTTCTTTTCGGATCGGTAGCGCTTTACTGTAAACGACCCACCGGTCTCCGGATCAGCCGGACCCTGATACTGGGCGAGGACGATCTTGCCGTTTCGCGTCCCTGCTGGTTTGGCCCGGAAGACCGCGAAGTCCCCGTTTCGAATCGCCGGCTCCATCGATCGGCCGACCGTTCTTGCTACGAACATCCGTTCGTCGAGCTTACCGATACCGTCCGCCTCGACCCATCCCTCAAGCTCGACGTCCTCGCCGTTACCGAAGTAGCCCGCGGCCGCCCGCAAGCTGTACAGCGGCAACAGCGTCTTGAACTTCTCGCGCTCCACACGTACGTCGTCGAGTGGAACCAGCTCCAGTTGCGGCTTCGGACGAGGGAGCACAAGTGCCTCCACCAGACCCGTCAGCGTTTTCACACCGGAGGCAACAGCCGCCTCGAACTTTCTTTGCTGAACAAAGAGGTAACGCCATGCCCCGTAGGTCGTGGTGCTCATTCGCTGACACCACAGTTCAGCCGCCTCGCTCTTGAGCTTCGTGTTGGGTCGAATCTCACCCTTCGTCTCGACGACCCACATGCCGTCGCGGCCCTCGGCATCACTGGCCGCGATCAAGAAGTCGGGGTAGTACTGCCGCGGTCGGTTTCCCTCGTAGTACGTGACGGAGAAGCCGAAGCGCTCGTTCTTGAACCAGCGATCCACATCACGGGCCTTGTCTAGGAAGTCCGCGAACTGTTTCTCGAGGTCGGTGTGGCAGGGTGCCTTGTTCGTGTGGCAACGCTTCCCGTCTGCCACGAGCCCCGTCCACTGGAAGCGGCGCAGGTAGGCCGTGTCGAGCCATTCAGGGCTGCCGAAGATGGGCACGGCGGCGGTCTTGCCAACGCCAGTGCCTCGGATCGCGTTTTCGAGCACGTCTAGAGCCTGACTCCGCCAGTAGTAGATGCCGATGTCGCGGGGGTCGGAGTCTCCTTTCGTGCGGACCCGGGTGTCGAGATACCGCCGGGTCACCTCGAGGAGTTCGTCGAAGGTCGGGCCGATGCCGAGTTCAGAGGCGCTCCCCGGGTTGGTCGCGTCGAACAACTCCCGCGCCATCAGGAAGGCGGTCTTGAGCACCGGCCACTCGGCGCGGAAGGTCTCGAGACTCATCACTTCCTCGGGCTGGCCACCAACAACGGGCTTTACGTGCACGTTCGGCGGCGTGTGCTTCGGGTCGAGTTCGATCTCGGGGAGACCCTCCACCTGGATCAGGTCGGCCAAGGGCTCCGTCACGCCAACCGCCCAGGAGCGGACGTTCGGCACCCGCACCCGGTGTTTCGCCTTCTTCGGGTCGGGCTCGATCCAGACCGGCTTGTGACTCCAATCGCCCGCCTTCGGCCGCTTGCGCTTCTGCACCGGGAAGCCGAAAAACGGGATGCCGAAGGCATCGACGGTCTCTTCGTAGCCTTCCGGACGCTCATCGAGCGGCTGGTTGAGTACGTCGTAGCTTGTGCGGCGCAGCCCCCGGCCGACGATCTGCTCGGTCAGGAGCGGTGAACCGAAGGCACGGAGTCCCAGGATGTGCGTCACGCTCTTCACGTCCCAGCCTTCGGAGAGCATGTTCACGCTCACGATGCAACGTACGCGCTCACCGGGCTTGCCCTTGGAACCCACGGTGTTGACGATCTCGCGCAGCTCTGCTTCCTTGCCTTTCTCGGCGTCGAAGACCTTCGAGTCGATCTGCAAGGTCACCCATTTCGATCGGTCGTCGTCATCGGGGTTGCGCAGCAGGTCGTACTCGCGCGAGAGGTGCTCGAACAGCCACTTGGCGCGAGTCGCGTCGTTCGTGACGCACAGGAGCACTGGGCTCGGGCCCTGGCGCATAGTCTCGAAGATCGATTCCCAGTCTGCGAAGTCCTGCTTCCACGACGAGTAGATGCTCGCCACGGCTCCCTTACAGGCCCGCAGATACTCCTCCTTGGTCTTCGCTCCCTTCACGTCGTTCCAGAGGTCGATGTAGATCCGTCCGCGTTCGTCGGGGTCCGGCAGGCGCACAACCTTGACCAGTCCGGACTCGAAGGCGTCGTAGACCGAGAAGTCCGAAACCATCCATTCGAAGAGTGTGCCCTCGTTCTTGGGTGAACCCGAGCCGTACCAGGGCGTGGCGGAGAGGTCCACAACTAGGCTCAAACGCGCCGCCTTCGAGACGCGTTCCAGGATGTGGCTCCACTTGATGTAAGCCGGCTCCTCGCTTTTCCTGGTCCGTTTCTCGCCGTACACGTGGTGGGCCTCGTCGTTGATCACGACGACGTCGCGCCAGCCCCTGAGTAGGCGCCGGATTGGCGCGTTCGGGTCCTGTCGCGCACGGCGGCGCATGGCGCGAAGCACAGCCTGGGGGATGAAGCGCCCTTCCTCGAGTGGCACGTCCCCCTCGCCGATCCAGTCGTCGCGCTTGGCCTCGACCGGGATCGCCTGCCAGTTCTTCACGAGGACGTTCGGGTGGAACTCCTCGCGGTACTCCGGCGGGACCATCTCAAACGCGTCGTAGAGGTTGTGCTCTCCCGCGACGTCGAGGCCGTCACCGCGGGGCAAACCGCTCACGCGATCTCGCACGGTCAGGTTGGGGACGAGTACGAGGAAATTCGCCGACAGTGACGAACCGCTGACCTTGCGCTTGTGCAGCGTGGACCAGACGACGAGCATCGCCATGACCACGGTCTTGCCGGTGCCGGTGGCGAGCTTCAGTGCATAGCGTAGGAGGTCGCCGGTCTCGGGCATGCGGCGGCGATTCTGGAGCTCGTACAGATAGATCAGCGTCTCGACCGCCTCCTGCTGGCAAAAGAAGAAGCGTCTGCCCGTGGCGATGCGTTCATCGTCGCGCTCAAACCACCACTCAAGGAGCCGCCCGGTGACCACTGCCGTACCAGGGTAGCCCGCCTCTCGCCAAGCACGAATGTCCTCTCGGAGCTGGTTGACGAACTCGTTCGGCTCGGCCGCCGAGGCCGAAAGGTCGTCGAAGAGCCCAGCCTCCTTGCCGACGACTCCCGCGATCCCACCCTTGGCGTCCTTCGCCGAGGCGAGGAAGCGCATCGAAGGGCGCCGTCCTTCCGCCAGCTTCGACCTTCCGCCCGGGAGAAGCTGGTAGTGCCGATCGGGCTCCCGATAGGCGTCGCAGACAACGACGCGATCGACGATGTAGGCCATCGCGCGCCTCTACCCGAGGTCCTGGACGACGGTGGATTCGTTGCCGTACACGTCCACGACCTTGACCGCGATCCGCTTGTAGCCTCGCAGCGGGAAAGGCGCCGAATTGAGCTTGAGCTCGAACTCCTCATCATCCACGTCGAGGCCGAGCGTGGACGTCGCCGGCTTTCTCTTGAAATCGAAGAACATCTGGCAGTCGACGAAGCAGTCGCCGTCGTAGTCTTCGTCGAGATACCAGGCCGAAACGTAACCAGAATCGGCATCATAGTACTCAGTGGTGCGACGCTTTCGGTCAAACAGGGCCACCCCTTTCAATCGGACGCGCACCTCTTGGTCTTTCTTGCCGTTCTTCTTCGTTTGGACCTCGATGTCCGGTAGAGCCAGGGGCGAGAACAGCATTTCGGGCTGGGTCGCTTTGATCCCCTCGGCCAGTGTGTCGGGCCGGATCATGATCAGCTCAACCTTGATTTTGCCGCGCTTCTCAAGGGCCGACTTCACCTCGCCGACGTTCGCCTCAAAGGCCCAGCCCAGCACGTGCACCTCGAGGATGCCCGAGGCCATCGCATCCTGAACAGCGTCGTGGATTTGCTTCGCGGTGACGCGGCCCGAGACCGGCCCGACCGAGATCGCGATCTTCTCCTTCTCGGTTTCCGCCACCGCATGCACGAGTCCGGTTGCACCCTGGATGGCCGAGTCCTTGCGATAGAGGCGGCAGATCACTTCGATGTAGTTCTCGAGCTTCGCCGCCTCGCCGATGCCCGACTCGCGGACCACGTAGCCCTTCCAGTCCTCTACGGAGTAGCGGCCGAGGGACATCACCTCAAGGGGGCCGCAGACGCGGAGGGCATCTCTGTCCACCTCGGGCTGGTCGACCAGCTCGACCTTCTCGGGCTCGAGGTCGTAGGCGAGGCTCTTGAGCGTGATGTGCGGAACGGTCCGGTACAGAAAGTTCCCGGACACCTTGCCATTGCGGGTTTGGTAGTGAGGAAGTACCCCCGACACCAACCGCTGTCTCGCTACGTTCACCGCAACGCGCGACGTGTCGCACGTGATCCAGCGCCGACCCGCTAGCTCAGCGCAGGCCGCAGTCGTTCCGGAGCCACAAGTGGGGTCGAAGACAAGGTCGCTCGGGTCGGTGGTCATCAGGATGCACCGCTCGACGACCTTTGGAGACGTCTGTACCGCATATAGCTTCGCAGCGCCGAAGCCGCTGATCACAGTGTCGTCCCAGATGTTGGTGTAGGGAGCCAGCGGAAAGTCGTCGGCGTACCGCTTGTAGCGTAGCCGCTTCCCGATGGGGTACAGCCGCCCCTTCGCCGCAAGCCGCTTGCGCCCTTCAAGGCCGGTCTTCCAGTGCGTGTTCGGGGGGAGAGAATACTTGACCCCCTCGAACTCGAATGGCTGCGAGCCCTCTTCGGTCTCGCCTTGCGAGGAGATCTGATCAGGCATAAAGCGCCGCGCGCTATCCGGTAGCGGTGCAGTGCCCAATTTCTCTTCATCTGTGATGCGTCGAACGGAACCGTCGGGCAGTTCCACCAGCGTGTACTGTTCCTGCAGCGTGTGCGGCGGACGCGCCATGTAAAGCTGTCGGTACTTCAGAGACGACTTGTCTTTCGCGTACCACAGGAGGCGGTCGAACACTGAGTCCAATCCAGCAGCGCCCTTGCCTGAGGTCTTGTAGAAAACCACCTCGGAGACGAAGTTGGCCGCTCCAAAGACCTCGTCCAAGAGCGCCCGCGTGATGTGCGCGTTCTCGTCCCCCATCTGCAAGAACACCGAGC
>DASPGQ010000772.1 GCA_035620555.1 Vicinamibacteria bacterium | reverse complement strand
GGCGTATAGGATGTCGGTGATGAGATTGGCAAGGACTACCGTGGCGGTGATCAAGAGGAAGATGCCGAGAACGAGAGGATAGTCCCGATTCGTTGATGCGAGCACCGAGAGCCTTCCCAGCCCAGGCCAGGCGAAGACGGTCTCCGTCAACACGGCACCGCTGAAGATCGCGGCGACTCGCCCGCCGACGGTGGTGACGAGCGGTGGAAGCGTATTCCTGAGTGCGTGCGAAACAAGAACGACATTCGGCCTGAGGCCTCGACTCTCCGCCGCCAGCACGTAGTTAGTCGAGAGCTCACGCTCGACGCCGGTCCAGGTCAGGACCGTAATGAAAGCGAGCTGATGGAGCGTCAGCGTCAGCAGAGGGAGAAGAAGGTGCTCCACCAAATCGGTGGCGCTACCGTCCGAGCGCGGGTCGGTCATTCCCTGAACCGGAAACCAGCCCAGCCGGACGGCGAAGACCAGGAGCAATAGCTGCGCCAACCAGAACACGGGAACGGCGTTCGACGCAGCGATGGCTGCGATGAGACCTCGTGCTCGAGCGGCCTTCACCTTCCTCGCGATTCTTAGACCGAGCACGACCCCGAGGAACGTCGACGTGGCAAGTGACGGGACGACAAGCAGGAGAGTCGCGGGAAGCCTTTCCCAAAGGACCATCGCGACCGGACGCTGAAAGTAGTAAGACATGCCGAGCTCACCCTGGAAGAGACGGCCCAAGTAAACGATGTATTGCTCCAGAAGACTGCGATCGAGCCCATAACGCTCCCTGAGCTCGCGTTGCACCTCCTGGTGCACGAACTCACCCCCGAGGGCAGTTACGGGATCGCCCGGAGCGAGCTGCACGAGAGCGAACCCGAGGGTTCCGACAATCACCATCATCGGGATCATCAGTGCCAAACGGCGGGCTATGTATCGTCTCACGGGTCTGAGCTCACGGTCGCGCTGCGCGCTCGCTCGGCGAACTGGCCGCTCCACGGCGCAAAGTCCCGAAACGCGGAACGGTAGGCCGTCAGATTTCTCGTTTCCACGAGCCACCAATAGGGGAGATCCTCGGAAACGATTTCTTGCACGCGATGATAAAGCGCCCCTCGTTCGGCACGGTCCTGGCGCTTCGCGGCCCGTTCGAAGAGAGCATCGACCTCGGCATTGCGATAGGCAGCGGCGTTAGAGAACGGAACAGGCCCTATGCTCGACGAATCGTACAAGCGTCGAACCCCGATATCCGGATCCACGCCCTGGCAGTAGGAAACGAGTGCGGTGTCGAAATCCCGATCGGTGTACACCGTCTCGACGGCAGCCGCCCGATCGAGCGCGCGGATCTCGAGGGTGACGCCGACCTCCGCGAGCTGCTGTTGCAGGATCTCGCCGTACTTGATGAACGTGGGGAAAAGGACGATATCGATCGAGCGCTCGTGCCAGCCGGCCTCTCGAAACAGTCCTTCCGCCCGCGCCGGATCGAGATCGTATCTCTGCAGCATGCCCTCGGCCTGCGCCCAGGGGATACCGCGGGCGATTGGGGCCGAAGGCACGTCGCCCTCCCCGAACAGGACGCGTTCGACGATTTGCCCGCGGTCGATCGCATGGGCGAAAGCGTGGCGGACGCGAACATCGTCGAGGGGCCTGCGCTCGAGATTGAAGATCCAGGTCATTACGCAGTTGCTTCCTCCCGGCCCGCTCGCTGCCCCGACCACGGTGAAGCCACCAAGACTCGCGCGAAGCCGTTTCACATCCGATGGACGTACCGAGCCGACGTAATCGACTTCACCGTTTCGAAGCGCGAGGAGCTGCGTGCTTTCGTCGGGGATGATTCGGAAAACGAGCTCATCGAGACGAGGTAGACCAGGCTTGAAGTAATCGTCGTTTCTCACCAGTACGATGCGGTCGTCCGGCTGGTGAGAAGAGAAGCGAAAGGGACCAGTTCCGACGGGCGCAAGATTCGCGGGGTGTCTCTCGACATCCCCATCCGCGTATCGGTGTGCCGGCAGGATCGGGGCCTCGGTGACATCGAGCCGCTGGAGAAGCGGAGCGTATGGCTCGGCGAACCGGAATATGACAGTCCGGTCGTCAGGGGTATCGATCGACTCCAGGTTTCCTGCGAGTCCGGCACGGGTGCGCGAATGAAAGCGCAAGAGCACGTGCTCGAAAGTGAACGCGACGTCCTTGGAGCCAAAGGGAGCTCCATCATGCCAGCGGACACCCGACGCGAGGTGAAAAACGTACGTGCGAGCCTCGTCCTTGATCTCCCAGCGTGTCGCGAGGTCGGGCAACGGATTGCGTTCCTCGTCGAGGGCCACGAGGCCGTTGAAGAGAGAATCGGCCACCGCATGGACATGTGCCGCCGTAGTGATGCCGGGGTTGAAGTGACCCGGATCGTTTCCGACCGCAATGACGGCAACGCGTCTTTCCCCAGGTTTGCGCTGCGAGGAACATGCCACGACCAATAGACAAACCGCCGTGACCACAGCTTTCATGCGGCTATTCTCTACCACGCTCCGCTAGAGTGATCATCAATCGGGTTGACAACGTTTCTCTGGATCACCTACGCTGACCTACGTTGACAGCAAAGTAGGGAGGCTCGAAAGTGTCCGATGTAATGACGCTGCGCGAGGTGGCGTCCCTCCTGAAAGTTCACCCCAACACTGTTTACCGTCTCGCCCGAAGCGGACGGTTGCCCGCCTTCAAAACGGGAACCGACTGGCGCTTCCAGCGAGTCGCGGTCGAATCTTGGATGCGGTCGCCTTCGCGTCACGGGGATTCGAGCTCCTCAGATGAGGTTTTCCACCTCGTATACTGGATGCTGAGCCAGGGGTTCTCTCTGACTTTGACACCGGGCGAGCTGACCCTCCTCCTGGACTGTACCCCTCGAATCGTGAAGCGTTCGCTGGACGTTTTGTCGCGACGCGGGTGGGTTGGGATCGCCCAGGGTCGGGTGGCGCTCACCCCCGAGGGCATCGGCGAAGCGCACCGCCGTTTCGGCGCCCGCGGGCAACCGACGTCGGGACACGAGTCGGTGCGGATGTTTGCCGAGCGGCACGGGCGCCCATGAACACGGAGCGGCGCTGCATCACCGTCCGAGGCCTCGTGCAAGGAGTGGGTTTCCGGCCCTACGTGCATGAGCTCGCCCGGCGCCTCTCACTCTCGGGGTTCGTCCGTAACGGGACGAGCGGGGTCGACATCGAGGTCGAGGGCGAGCCCGCGCGGCTTCGGCGCTTCCTCGAAGAGCTCTCCCGGCAGCCGCCCGCGGCGGCACGTATCGACGAGCTGCGCTCGAGCCCGGCACCGGTCCGTGGCGAAATCGAGTTCCGCATCGCAACGAGCGACGACACATCGACCGAGCTACCCCTTTTCACCGCCGACCGCGCGACCTGCGAGGATTGTCGTCGCGAGCTCTTCGAGCCAACCGACCGCCGCTTCGGGTATCCGTTCCTGAACTGCACTCAGTGCGGTCCGCGGCTCACGATCATTGAGGGAGCGCCCTACGACCGCGAGCGCACCACGATGGCGCGATTCCAGATGTGTCGCCTTTGCCGCGAGGAGTACGAGAGCCCCGGATCCCGGCGGTTTCACGCTCAGCCCAACGCGTGCCCGCAGTGCGGACCTCGCCTAGATGGTCCGCTTCAGGGCTTCGTGGACGCGGTTCTAGGCGGTCACCTGGGGGCGCTGAAGGGGATCGGTGGCTACCATCTCGTATGTGATGCAACTTCCGACGCGGCTGTGGCGCGGCTACGTCAACGGAAGGCGCGCGACGAAAAGCCCTTCGCGATCATGGTTCCCGATCTGGAATGCGCCGCCGAGCTCGCGCATGTGTGCGAGCTCGAGAGCGAGCTCTTGAGCTCGCCACGGCGTCCGATCGTGATCCTGCGCAAGCGGAGCGGAAGCGTCCTCGCTTCCGGCGTCTCTCCCGGAAACCCGAACGTCGGGTTGATGTTGCCCTATACGCCCCTCCACATGCTGCTCATGCAGCGGGTGGAGGGGCGGCCCCTCGTGATGACCAGTGCGAATCGCTCCGACGAGCCCATCGTCCACCTCGAAGCGGACTTGCCCCTCCTCGATGGGATACCCGATATCGTGCTCGGCCACGACCGCCCGATCCGCGTGCGTTGCGACGATTCGGTGACGCGGCTCGTTCTCGATGAGGAGCTGCCCGTGCGGCGCTCGCGCGGCTACGCTCCCGAGCCGATTCGTCTGACGAAGCCCCTGGCAAGGCGAATCCTCGCCGTCGGAGGCCATCTGAAGAACACGTTCGCTCTCGGTGCGGCAGACCGCGTCATCGTGAGCCATCACATCGGTGATCTCGACGAGCTCCGTGCCCTGGACGCGCTCGAGCGAGACATCAAGCTCTACGAGGAGCTCTTCGACTTCACGCCCGAAATGCTCGTTCACGACCTCCACCCGGAATACGCTTCGACGCGGTATGCGCGGACCCGCGCCGCGCAGGAGTCTCTACCCGCCTTCGCCGTCCAGCACCATCACGCTCATGTCGCCGCGTGCAAGGCGGAGAACGGCCTCGAGGGTCCGGTGATCGGCGTGGCCTTCGACGGCTCAGGGTTCGGCTCGGATGGCACCTTGTGGGGCGGGGAGTTTCTCGTCGTCGACGAGGCGGGCTTCGAGCGCGCAGCCCATTTGCGGGCTGTCCCACTTCCCGGAGGGGATCGCGCCGCGAGGGAGCCGTGGCGGATGGCGATTTCCCATCTGGTCGATGCGGGAATCGAGCCGCCCGCGGACGAAAACCCAACCATCGTCGAGATGATCCAGAAGAAGATTCACTCTCCCCTGACGTCCAGCGCGGGTCGTCTGTTCGACGCCATTTCATCGCTCATCGGGCTGCGTCGACTCTCGAGCTACGAAGGTCAGGCCGCGAGGGAGCTCGAATGGCTGTGCGATCGACGGCTGTCGGAACCGCCTTACCCCTTCGCCCTCGACGCTGCCAGCGGGATCGTCGACACTCGCCCACTTATCCGGGCAGTGATGGAAGATCGACGGCGGAGCGTCGCGCCGGAAGAGATAGCGCGTCGTTTCCACCGAACGATGGTCCGCATCGTTGTGGACGTCTGTGAAAAACTGCGCGAGGCTCGCGGGCTCTCGAGGGTCCTCCTCACCGGAGGCGTCTTTCAGAACGTCCTCTTGCTGGAGGCCACGGTTCCCGCACTCGCCAGCCAGGGATTCGAAGTCTTTCGCCACCGCCTCGTACCGCCCAACGACGGAGGACTCTCTCTCGGTCAGGTGGTCGTCGCGTCGGAGCAGTTGGTATGTGCCTAGGAATCCCCGGGAAAGTCGTGGAGACGTTCCAGGAGCACGACATTCTCATGGGCAAGGTCAGTTTCGATGGGGTCGTGAAGAAAGTTTGTCTGGAGCACGTTCCCGATGCGGCGCCGGGCGAGTATGTACTCGTTCACGTCGGGTTTGCGCTCTCCAAGATCGAAGAGGCACAGGCGCGCCAGGTGTTCGAGCTTCTCGATGCCCTGGAAATGCCGAGTGAGCTCGACGAATCTGGGGATACTGGGTGAAGTACCTCGACGAGTACCGCGACCCCGATGCGGCGATTCGATTGGTCCGCGCCATCGAGGCCCGATTGAGCCGGCCCTGGACCATTATGGAAGTCTGCGGCGGGCAGACCCACACCATCGTCAAGTTCGGTATCGACCGCATGCTGCCCGAAGAGCTCACGCTTGTCCACGGCCCGGGTTGCCCCGTCTGCGTCACCGCGCTCGAGCGGATAGACCGTGCGCATGCCATAGCTTCTCGTCCCGAGGTGATTTTCACGTCCTTTGGCGACATGCTCCGGGTTCCTGGATCGAGCGGCGATCTGCTCGAGCTCAAAGCAAGGGGCGCAGATGTGAGGATCGTCTACTCACCGCTCGATGCGGTCGAGCTCGCCGCGACGAACCCGAAGCGCGAGGTAGTCTTCTTCGCCGTCGGCTTCGAGACCACCGCGCCCGCCAATGCCATGGCGGTGCGACAAGCTCATCGCCGCGGGTTGACCAATTTCAGCGTTCTCGTGTCTCACGTCCTCGTGCCCCCCGCCATGACCCACATTCTCCAGTCTCCGGAGAATCGCGTCGAGGGTTTTCTGGGTCCCGGCCACGTGTGCACCGTCATGGGCACGGAGGAGTACGCTCCGATCGCGAAGAGTTTCGGTGTGCCAATAGAAATCACGGGGTTCGAGCCTGTCGACATGCTGGAAGGGATACTCAAATGCGTCGAGCAGCTCGAGGCAGGAACGGCCGAGGTTCGGACGCCCTACCGTCGCGTCGTACGGCCAGAGGGAAACCTTTCGGCAAAGAACCTCCTGAGCGAAGTCTTCGAAGTCTGCGATCGCAGCTGGCGGGGTGTGGGAACGATTCCCAAGAGCGGCTATCGACTCGCACCCGAATATCGCGCCTACGACGCCGAGAGGCGCTTCGACACTTCGGAGATCGCCACTCGCGAGTCGCCGGGATGCATCAGCGGGCAAATTCTCAAAGGGGTGAGGAAGCCGATCGACTGTCCTCTGTTCGGCACCGACTGCACCCCTCGCAGGCCTCTCGGGGCCACCATGGTCTCGGCCGAGGGAGCATGTGCCGCTTACTACGCCTATGGACGCCATCTGGAGCTCGTCGATGCAGCCGGTTGAAAGCGAGGTGGGTCTTCGCGAGCGCGTTCGGCGCAAGGCGCAGGAAAGCGCGCGCACCATCGAGGCCTTCTTCGAACGGGAGGCGGACCGCGTCGTCGAATGCTGCCGCGTGCTCGGGGAAGCACTCGATAACGGGGGCCGCTTGTTCGTAATGGGAAACGGTGGAAGCGCCTGCGACGCTCAGCACCTGGCGGTGGAATTCACCCATCCGGTGGTAGCGAAGCGGCGGGCGTTTCCCGCGACAGCGCTGGTCAACGATATCGCCTGGTTGACGGCGACGGGAAACGACGATGACTTCGCCGTAGCATTCGCCGAGCAGCTCCGGCTCCTGGCACGATCAGGCGACATCGTCATCGGCCTCTCCACCAGTGGCCAGTCGGCAAACGTGAATCGTGCCCTGCGGGTCGCCCGGGACATGGAGCTCAGGACCGTGGGCATCGCGGGAAAAGATGGCGGACGGCTGAAGGACGTTTGCGATTACTTGTTCGTCGTCCCGAGCTACAGCATCCACCGAATCCAGGAGACGCAGGGGGTCCTGCTCCACGTGATGTGGGACCTGATTCACATCGGCCGCGGCGAAGAGGACGTCTTGTAATATGAGCGACACCACGCTCGGAAGCTGCCCGATCCCCTTCTCCCGCTACGGCCATATCACTCTGGGTCACGGGAGTGGCGGAGAGCTGATGGCCGACCTGATCTCCGGCCTCTTCGTCCCCGCCTTCGCGAACGAAACCTTGGCGGCGCTCGAGGACCAGGCGTCGCTCGCCTGGAACGGCTCCCGACTCGCCTTCACGACCGACTCCTACGTGGTCCGGCCCCTTTTCTTTCCCGGGGGCGATATCGGATCCCTCGCGGTCAACGGCACGATCAACGATCTCTCCGTTGGGGGCGCAACACCGATCGCTCTCAGCGCCGCGTTCATTCTGGAAGAGGGGCTCGAGGTCGCTCTGCTCGAACGCATCGTGCGTTCGATGGCGCGCGCCTGTTCCGACGCCGGCGTTGAGCTCGTTACCGGCGACACCAAGGTGGTCGAGCGGGGGAAGGGCGATCAGGTCTTCATCAACACGTCCGGCATCGGACGGATCGCGCCCGGGAGCGTTCTTTCGATCGCATCGGCCCAACCCGGCGATCGGATTCTCGTGTCAGGAACCCTAGGCGATCACGGCATCGCGATCCTTTCGGTGCGGGAGGGACTCGCGTTCGAGACCACCATCAAAAGCGATAGCGCACCGCTCCACACACTGACGAGGGCGATGCTCGACACCTGTCCGCAGATCCGGTGCATGCGCGACCTCACCCGGGGCGGGTTATCGAGCGCGCTTCACGAGCTCGCCGCCGCTTCGGACGTGGGCGTCCGGCTCTTCGAGAGGGACATCCCACTGAAAACCGAGGTGCGAGCCGCGAGCGAGATGCTCGGCCTCGATCCGGTATATATCGCGAACGAAGGCAAGCTAATGGCGATCGTGCCCGAGGCTCATGCCGAAAGGGTGCTCGGGGTGATGCGAGCTCATCCCCTGGGAGCTGACGCGGCGGATATCGGCGAGATCGCGAAGGACCAACGCAGGAGGGTCGTGATGCAATCCTCAGTCGGAGGCGAGCGCGTCGTCACCAGAATTTCAGGAGAGCCGCTGCCTCGAATTTGCTGAGAGCGAACGGAGGTCAGACATGACAAATGCCAAGAGCTGGGCCGCTCCGCTCGCGGTGCGCGAAGGCGCCATCGGTGTAGCGCTGGATTCGAAGCTCGATCTCGGTCCGCACAAAGCCGTCCACGCCTTCTGGCTCGCGGGCATGAGCTGTGACGGATGCTCGATTGGAGTCGTGGGCGCCACGAGCCCGTCGGCGGAGATGCTCATGGCCGGTACCATCCCCGGTATTCCCAAAGTCGTCCTCCACCATCCCGTTCTCGCCGTAGAGGCCGGAGAAGCCTTCGTCGAGAACTTTCGGATGGCGGAGCGAGGTGAGCTCGGGCTCCCCTACGTCATAATCTTCGAAGGCTCCGTACCCGACGAGCGGATTGCCTCGAAGAACGGCGGCTACTGGTCGGCGCTGGGCGCCGAGCCGCTTCCCGATGGACAACAAAAGCCGATCCCGACAGCGGAGTGGCTCTCGCGCCTCGCCCCGAAAGCGGCGGCCGTCATCGCCATTGGCACCTGCGCCACCTGGGGCGGCATCCCAGCGGCCGCGGGGAACCCCACCGGCTCGATGGGGGTGATGGATTTTCTCGGTGCCGATTACCGCAGCGATCTGGGGCTTCCCGTGGTGAACATCCCGGGATGCTCCCCCATCGGGGACAACTTCACCGAGACCGTCGCCGCGGTCTTGCTGTTCCTTCAAGGGCACGGTCCGCTTCCGGAGTTCGACGAGCTCGGCCGACCTGCCTGGCTCTTCCAGCAGACCGTACACCAGCGGTGCGGCCGTGCCGGATTCTACGAAGAAGGAACGTTCGCCGATCGATACGGGCAGAAGGAATGTCTTGTCGAGATTGGCTGCTGGGGTCCCGTAGTGCAGTGCAACATCACCGAACGGGGCGCCATCAACCACATGGGCGGATGTATGAACACCGGTGGGATCTGTATCGGATGCACCATGCCGGGATTCCCCGACCGGTTCGCTCCGTTCTACGAGCACCCGCCTGGCTCGCGCCTGTCGACCAACACCTCGAGGCTCACGGGAACGTTCGTCCGCGCGTTGCGCCGCATGACGCAGGAGTTCCAGAACCGCAGCCCGCGCTGGGAGCATGACGTACCAAGTGGCTGGGGCCACGTCGCAAAACCCCACATCGCTCGGCGTGCTCTCCACGAGATCTACGAGAAGATGCAATTTCTGGGAAGTGTCAAGCCGGGAAGCCGGGGAAAGGAGCAACGATGATGTCCCCCTGGACCCTGGGGTTCCTCCTGGGAGGGATCGTGGTGGCGGTCGTCGCGGCCCTCCTCGTCACCATCCTCGCCGTGGCGTGGCGAATCGAGTCGCTCGCGAGCACGGCGCTCCGGGTGGCGGGGCAGATCGAGACCGGCACTCAGCCCATATGGGCAATCGGCACCGCGAACTCGACGGTCGAGGACATCGTCCGCACGGTTCGCTCCATCGATCGCCGCGTCACGACAATCGCCGATTCCTTGGACGGAGGTGGCTCGTGAGCGGTTGGGTGGCCGCACTCATCCTCGCCGCTCTCGTGCTGGTCGTGGTGACCGTGCTGCTGCAGCTCATTCTCGCGACCGCCCGGCGGATTCATGGGCTCGTCGGGAACATCTGGACGGGCGGAAAGCGCATCGCCGCGAACACGGTCAACATCGCCCAGCTGGAACGCACGAACTTTCTCGCCAGCGTGCTTCTGGAATCAGCGGGCAACATCGCGTCCGCGGCGGGGCGCATCTCGAAGGCGACCAGGAAATGACGACACTTCTTACTCTTCTCAGCTGTCTCGCGGCACTCGCGCTTCTGGCTATCGTGGCCGTCTACCTCGTTCGGATCCGGAACGAGCTCGATGCAATTGGAGGGTCCGCGTCGAGCTATCTCGCCAAGATTCGTTTTGGGCTTCGAGCGATCGAAAAGGAGACGGGCCACCTCGCGCCCGAGGTGACTGCGCTCAACGAGGGCCTCCGATCGCTCGATAAGGGACTCCGTGCTGTCGAGGTCGAGCTCGGAGGAGTGGTCGATAATTTGAAAGGGGGTGCGCGGTGACCGCCGTTCTCTGGATCTGGGGAATCACTCTCGGCATGGTAACCCTCATCATCGTTCCCCTCGCCATCGTCTTGCTGCAGCGCACCCTGCGCGCGGCTTCCGCGATCGAGCGGTACACGCGCGAAGCACTCGACGCCGGCCTGGGCATCGCCAGGAATACTGAAGCGGTCACAGCGCTCGAGGAAACGATCGCCGCAGCAGGCTCCCTTCTCGAGGCGAGCCAGAAGCTCGCGGGACGCACCGACGTCATCGCCAAAGCCGTAGGAACGAAGAGAGGTTGACGTCGTGACCATCCTGACGATCTGGACCCTGGTGCTCGCCGGCGCCATCGTGCTCGTCCTCGCGGTCTATCTGATCGCCGTCGCCATACAGCTACTCCGTGCCAGCCGACATCTCGCGGCACTGGCATCGGGTTTGACCCAAGTCCGAGACAACACCGCACCCCTCGAAGAGCGGCTTGCCACGATCGCGGGCGCCCTTTCGGCGCTGAAGAAGGAGTTCGCCGCGGTCGACGAGCACCTGCGGTCGACGGTGGACGCAATCGGAGGCTGAGATGTGTTTCAAGAACCTTCCCATCGACATCGACGACCGGGGCCGGATGACCCTTCGGGACGAAGCGAGTCGCGCCTTCGCCGTGAGCACCGTGCCGGCTAGCACGGGCCCGAAGCCCCTTTCCGAGGCCGCGATCAAGGATCTGCTAGCGCGCAATGGCTACATCAAGAATGTGGATTTCGACCCCGTCACCCGCGTGGCGGGCGCGCTCGCCTTCCATACCGTCGTCGATCTGAAAGAGCGCCGGGTGCTCGACACGAACTCGATGGCAACGCTTTTCCGGGGCTATGAAGTCATCATGAATGGCCGCGACCCTCGCGACGCGATATTCATCACGAGTCGCGCTTGCGGAGTGTGCGGCGGGGTTCATGCGATCGCGGCGGTGAAAGCCATCGAAATGGCGCTCGGCCTCGTGCCACCACCCCTGGGAGTGCTGATTCGCAACCTCATGCTGGCGATGGAGTTCGACTACGACCACCCGCTTCATCTCTTCTTGCTCGCGGGCCCGGATTACTCCCAGCTCGTAGTGGAGCAATCGAACCCATCGATCTGGGAGAAAGCCAAGAGCTTCGAGGCACGCGGCCGAGATGTCCACGGCTACCGTTACCTCGCGGATATCATGACCGATCTGAATCCGCTGACCGGGAAGCTCTACGTGGAAGCGCTCAGGATGACGCGCGTGGCACGCGAGGCCTATGTCGTGCTGGGCGGCAAATATCCGCACCCCGAGACCATCGTGCCCGGCGGCGTGAGCACCACGGTGAGCCTTCAGGCCTTCAACGAGTATTACATGCGCTTGCAGCAGCTCTTCGATTACTCGAAGAAGGTTGCGGCGATCTGGGACGATCTGACGGAGTTCTTCTATGCCTGCGACGAACGATACAAGCGCTGCGGCTCGCGACCGGCGCACATGGCCGAGCTCGGTCTCTGGGACGATCCCGAGGCCTACGATGCCTCGTTCGCGAACTGCGACAGTTGGGGCGAGAAACGCTGGTCGACCCCCGGAGTCATTATCAACGGCGAGCTCGTCACCACGAAGCTTACTGCCATCAATGCGGGCCTCGAAGAGTTCGTCGAACATTCCTATTACGAGCCCTGGGACGGCCAGAAGTTCGAGAAGGACCCCCTGGGCAATCCTCTGAGCCCGTACCATCCGTGGAACAAAGAGACGAAGCCGAAGCCCACGGGCCAGAACTGGAAGGAAAGGTACTCTTGGGCGACCTCCCCTCGGTGGGATCGCCAGGCGATCGAAGCGGGTGCCTACACTCGACTCTGGGTTACCGCTGCGGCCAAGAAGATCCGCCCGAACGATTTCGTGGAAGCAACAGGCTCGAGCCTCAAGTTCAACGTCCCGAGAGTGGAGCTTCCGGAAATGGAACTGGAGTGGAGGATTCCGGACGTATGGAATACTTTCGAGCGCAACCGCGCCCGGGCTTATGCCATTCTGTTCAACAACGCCGTCGCCATGAACGATTGGCTCAAGGGGTTGAGCTACCTCAAGCACGGCAAGACCGAGGTCGCGACCCCCTTCGAGATTCCGAAGAGCGGTACGCGAATCGGCGTCGGCTACTCCGGCGCCGGCCGTGGCTGGCTGAGCCACCACCTCGAGCTCGACGGGGGTGTGGTGGCGAACTATCAGATCGTCACTCCCTCGACGATCAATGCCTCCCCCCGAGACGTATGGGGGCATCTCGGTCCTTACGAGGAAGCGGTCATGTCGACCCCGCTAATCGAAGAGTTCGAGAAACCAGAAGACTTCAAAGCGGTCGACGTCCTGCGCACGCTCCGGAGCTTCGACCCGTGCATGCCCTGCACGACCCACGTCCATGCGGGGGACCACGTCGTCTCGCGCGAGATCAATACCTGCGCTTGCGGGGTCGATGGCTGACCGGGAATGCGGATTCTCGTCGGGAGCGTCGGCTACTTCAACCTGCGTGATCTGTCCGCGGGCCAAATGATCGCCGAGCTCCTGCAGCAAGAAGACCTTCCCGGCAACGTGGACGTGTTCGACCTGAGCTACGGCGGCCCGATTGCCACGGTCCATCGATTGACCGAGACCGAGCCGCCCTACGAGCGCCTCATCATCGTCGGGGCCGTCGCCCGTCCCCGCGAGAAGCCGAGCTACCGATGGTATCGATGGGAGCGGAACTTACCGCCACCCGACGAAGTTCAGGCACGTGTGGGCGAGGCCGTGACCGGGGTCATCGACCTCGAGAGCTTTCCCATCATCGCGCAGCAGTTCGGTGCGCTCCCCGAGGACGTGCGAATCGTGGAGATCGACGCGGTCGAGACCCAAGCCGGTCTCGAACCGAGCGCCGCCGTGGGGGCGATGTTGCCCGAAGTGTGCGCGCTCGTGCGGCGCCTGGTGAGCGAATAATCGCCATGTCCCAATCCGGCAATGGCCAGGATCCCGGGGTCGAGAGTCATGCGGCCCGCACCGCCGAGCTCGTCGCCGAGCTCGAGGCTCTCCCCGATTCCGAGGCGAAAGCGAAAGCCCTGGAGCTCGTCGAGAACGTCGACCATCTTCACCGTACGTGCGTCTGGCGCCTCTTCGAAATCCTTAGCGAGCTCGGCGGTAAAGGGCTCATCGAGCGCATGGTGAACGAGCCGGCGGTCAAGGCGCTCTTCGTCCTGTACGACTTGATCCCGAGCCAGCCCCTCACGCCGGTCGAATCACCCGCCAGGGTTTCGGCGCCTTTCGCAGGCGGCTTCGTGCCTCTGTCGGCCATCGAAGGCGTTCATGCCGAGCCGTCATGGCACGTGGTGTTCGCGCGAGAAGATCTTCCCCCCGGAAGCCTTCGCGCCGTCGAGGTCGATGGCACGCCGCTTCTGTTGGCGAGCACTGGCGACGCCGTCTTCGCCTATCGCAACAGCTGCGGGGGCAGCATACTCCCGCTACACCTCGGGACCCTCGTCGACGGAGAGATCCACTGCCCGTGGCACGGGTGTCGCTACGACGTGGCAACCGGAAAGAAGAGAGGTGGCATCGACGGCGGCCTCGAGGCCTTCCGCGTCGTCGTCGATGGCGATAGGATCCGCATCCAGAGGCGTTGATGCGGCGGATTCTCGTGGCTGGCGTGGGAAACGTCCTCCGGGGCGACGACGGTTTCGGAATCCGCCTGCTCCACAAGCTCGAGAGCGGCAAACTAGGCCGCAATTCGGCGATTCGGTTCTGGGAAAGCGGCATCGCCGGCGTGAGTCTCGTCCAGGAGCTCTTGGACGGTTACGACGCTCTGGTCGTGCTCGACGCCATCGACAACCGGGGCCGGCCGGGCGAGCTCTTCGTATTCGAGCCCGACCTCGACGCTCTTCGAAGCGAAGGAGATAACCCTTCCCGCGCCGTCGACTTGCACGAGGCGACGCCTCGAGACGTTTTGCGGATGGCGGCGGCACTCGGCGTGCTTCCCGAGCGTGTATGGATCGTGGGCACTCAGCCCGGCTCGTGCGACGAGCTCACCGACCGGCTCACGCCCGAAGTAGCTCGCGCCGTCGACGATGCCTGCCGTCGGGTCGAGGAGCTCATCGCCGGTTTCGTGGCCCAAGATGTCTCCCTGGTCGACGAGGTCCTGCAGGTTCTCTACTGGCTCCGGGGCGAAGGCCTCGCCCCGGATGTGGCACCCAAGGACCTCGAGCGATGGCTGGGTCTCGGCGCCGTCGCCATCGCGCCCCTGCTCGAGCGCATGGTTGGCCTCGGGCTCGCGGAAGCCACTCGTGCGGGACGATACCGCCTCTCGGCTCTCGGCCTCGACGAGGGCGGGCGAAGATTCGCCGACGAGTTCTCGGAGATCACGAAACCAGGTCACGGTGAGTGCGGGGATCCGAGCTGCGAATGTTACGAGAGCGGAGATCCCGCCGACTGCCGCCACAACGTCATGTAGCCAGCCGAGAGGACGATCACATGAACAAGATAGCCATTGCCGGGAAAGGCGGGACGGGAAAAACGACGCTCGCGGGAACGCTCGCCCGCCTGATCGCGCGAACGGGTCGCGAGGTTTGGGCCATCGACGCCGACTCGAACCCGAATCTCGCCGTGACCCTCGGTCTGCAGGAATCGGCGACTTCTGAGCTCATCCCGATTCCGAGGACGATCCTTTCGGAGTCGACGGACGAGAACGGCAAGCGAAAGCTCGAGCTCGGCATGCCGGCGCGGGAAGTTCGGGACCGTTTCGGGATGACCGGGCCCGACAACGTTGCGCTTCTCGTCATGGGCAAGGTCGACCATGCGGGAACCGGGTGAATGTGTCGCGCGCATGCCGCGGTGCGGCAGCTCGTCGCCGGAATGCTCGAGGAGGAAAGCGTGATCGCCATCGTCGATACCGAGGCGGGCCTCGAGCATCTGAGCCGTGGCACCGCCCGCCACGTCGACACGCTAGTCGTGATGATGGAGCCCTACTATCGGGCGCTCGAAACCGCGCGGCGCACCGCCGAGCTAGGCCGCGAGCTCGGGATCACGCGCATCGTCGCGGTCTCCAACAAGATTCGAGACGCGGTGGACCAGAAGACCATCACGGATTACGCGCGCGCGAACCGGCTACAGGTCGTCGGCGAGATCCCGTTCGACGAAGAACTCAGACGAGCAGAACAGAGGCGTGTCGCCCCTCTCGAGACGAAAGCGAAAGCCCTGGACGCGATGGCGCTCCTCGCCGAGGCGCTCGTGCCCTGAGACCCATCGCGGTCAGCGCGCCCGGCTCGTGTTCCAGGGGCGGAAGGTGAAGCGAGCGATCGCTTCCACGTCTTCCCACTTTGGCTGGAACGTTGTTGCTCGACCCCGCCGGTCAAGCATTATCGGCGGCGAGCTCGGACGGCTCGGCGTCCTCCGCTTCAGCCATAGAGACCCCGAGGAACCCATACGTGGCACGCGGAGCCATCAGGAGCGTCCCCAATCCGACGGATAGAATGAGGAAATATGGACGAACCGCTGAAGCAGGAGCTTCTGAAAATGGCCGCGCGCGACGAGGCCGTTCGCGATGAGCTCGTCGCTTCGGGGGAACTTTTCGATGGGTATCACCCATCGATGGAGCGCGTACACCTCGAGCATGCCGAACGCCTCGCCGCAATCGTTGCCCAGTACGGCTGGCCGGGTGTCGAACGCGTCGGGGCCGACGGTGAGGAGGCCGCGTGGCTCATCCTTCAGCACGCCATCAGCGATCCGC
>DASPGQ010000771.1 GCA_035620555.1 Vicinamibacteria bacterium | reverse complement strand
AGATCGGCCGGGCCCTTCTCGAGTACTGAGTCCTTTCATCATGGAAAAGCCACAGGCTCTGACGACGACCCACATCGGGACGACGGACTCCAAACAGCTTCTCGTGCCCAGCTATTGCACCCTCGCGGGGTTCACGGATTCCATCGTCGATCGTCGAGGACTCCACGTGGGTAAGCTCGAGGCGTTGACTCGCATCGAGGTAAAGACCCGGAACACCCTGTACCGGATCACCGTGCTCGAGCCGAACCACTGGAAGATCGTCGTCCAGGGCGGGCGTTTCTTCCCCGTCGAGACCATCGGCTACCTTTGCGGCTCCGGCTACGGGGGCACGCTCATCAAAGTGGCTTGGATCGGCATCGGCCTGTGCTGCGAGATTTCGACAGAGTCTCTCAGAGTCGTGACCTCGCCGGTAGTCGATTTCCGCACGGTCGAACAGGATTTGCCCGGTCCTTTCTGAGAGAGTCTTGCAGCCAATCGGTGTAAGTACCCGCGCGGTCGTTGTCCGTCCCGCGAGACTCGGGGATCTCGCTTTCGTCAAGAAACTCGCACGCGAGCTCTTCCTCGGCTACGGCAGCTATGAACGCTATCTGGAGAGTTGGTTTCAGGATTCCGGAGTGACGACGCAAATCGCCGAGATCGACGAGGTTGCCGCGGGTTTCTCGATGGTTGCCGTCTATCCCGAGGAAGACGCCACCGTGGCCGAGCTTCTCGCCATCGGAGTAACCCGCGCGTATCAGTCCCGCGGCGTGGGAGGCGCGCTTCTGGACGCCAGCATCGCTCTGGGAGAAGATGCCGCCGAGATCCGTTTGTCGGTCGCCGAGGGAAACTCGCGCGCCGAGCGACTGTTCGCTTCGAGGGGGTTCAGAATGCGTCAGGGAGTCGGTCTCTATCCATCGGGGCAGCGGGCGCGCTTCATGACGCGCGTGACGAAACGGGATTCAGGACCATGAAACTCGGTCGACGTGAGTTCGTTGTGTCCACGTCTCTTATGGCAGCGAGTCGGACGGGCAGGAGCGCCCAACCCGTGACGCATCCACTCGGGATCGGGGACGATTTCGACGCGGTGAGACACGGAACCTACCTGAACACGCCCTATATCGGTCCGGTCCCGCGACCGGTGGCCGAGGCGGGAATCGACTTCGTTCGGGCAAAGGCCGAACGGCCGATCTCGCTCGGAGCCATGCTCGAGAAGGCAAACGAAGTTCGGCGAGCGTTCGGCGATCTCTTCGGGGCTGGTCCTGCGGAAGTGGGGTTCTTGTTCGCGACGAGCGAAGGGGAGAACCTCGTGGCCGGGACTCTGGGATTGTCGGCGGGAGACAATGTGGTCGTCGATGACCTCCACTACACCACGAGTTACGCCCTATACAAGACGCTGGAGCGGCGGAAGGGCATCGAGCTCCGCGTGGCGCGCTCGGTCGAGGGACGAGCGGATGCGGAGCAGTTCGAGCCGCTGGTCGACCGCCGGACGCGGCTTTTGTCGGTGTCCTGGGTGTCTCACCAGAACGGGTTTCGCCACGATCTGCGGAAGCTCGCCGATCTGGCCCACGCGAACAACGCCTATCTCTACGTCGACGGCATCCAGGGGCTCGGCATGTTCGCGACGAACCTTCACGCCGAAGGGGTCGATTTTATGACCAGCGGAACCTACAAGTGGCTCCTTGCCAGCTTCGGGATAGCCCCGTTCTACATTCGCGAGGAGCACCTCGATCGAGTGCCGCCCGATCGCCTCGGAGCGCTCTCGGTTGCGGAGGAGCGTCCGGACTACGAGTTCGAGCTCTACTCCGACGCGCGCAAGTACGAGTACGCCACCCTGGCGTTCGGCCCGCTGTACCAGCTCGGCGCCGCCCTCGAGTATTTGAAGCGAGTGGGATTGAAAGCCATCGAGGACCACACGCTGCCGCTCGCGAAAGAGCTCAGACGCGGACTCGTCGAGCAAGGATTTCGGGTCAGAACACCGCCGGATAGCGGCTCGGCGATCGTGGCCTTCCATCACGGTACCGATCGGGAGAGAGCCCAGAAGCTGCTTCGAGACGAAGAGATCGCCGTGAGCTTCCGCGAAGAAGGGACCCAGATACGCGTGGGAATCGCTCTCTTCAACACTCGCGAAGACGTCGAGCGCCTTCTCGAAGTGACGGAGAGTCTCTCCGGATCATGAAGCGGTATAGCGCGTTCGATCCCAGAGAGTATCAGGACTGGCGCCCCGACCACGATGCGATCGCCGAGTTTCGAGCGCGGCTGGTGCTCGACCCGAACCGCACGAGCCTCATCGAGGCCCTCGCTCCACAACAACATCTCGCGATCTACCGGGGGCTGGTGCGCAACCGTCTTCACGACATCTCCTTGAAGCGCTGGGTCCGCCAGGGAATCATCTCCAAGGCCTGGCTCGGCACCGGCGAGGAGGCAGTGACCATCGGCGCGGTGCATGCCCTGCGGACCGGCGACGTGGTGGGACCCATGATCCGCAACGCCGGCGCCTGCCACGAGATGGGCATGAGCCTGGCGAGCCTTTTCCGCGGCTATCTCGGCACCGAGGACTCGCCGACGCGGGGGCGAGACCTTCATGTCGGAGACCTCGAGAAAGGGGTGATCGCTCCCATCAGCATGGTGGGAGCACTGGTGCCCGTGTGTGCCGGAGTAGCGCTCTCCTTCAAGTTCAGAGGAAAGCAGAACCTCGCGCTCACCTGGGCCGGCGAAGGCAGCACGCGCACGACCGCTTTCCACGAAGGCCTGATGTGCGCGAAGAGGCTAAAGCTTCCGCTGGTCGTGTTCGTGCAAGACAACCAGATCGCCCTCGGGACCCCGGTCGCCTCCCACAGCGCGGCGCCCATGGAAGCGACGGCGACCATCTACGGGGCGATGAAGTACACGTGTGACGGAAACAACGTGTTGGACGTCTACGCCACGACCTCTCTCGCAGCGGAGCTTTGTCGGCTTGGCAAGGGTCCCGTCGTCATCACCGCGAGGACCTTCCGGATGGGTGGCCACGCGACCCACGACGAGGGTGAGTCGCGTCGAATCCTTCCCGAGGAACAGTTCGTCTACTGGGGCAAGCGCGATCCGATTGGCATGTACGAGACCTACCTGGCCGATGCGAGCTTCCATTTGTCGGCATCGGTCTCGAATCGTGAGGCCCTGGAGAAGGCCGAAGCCGAGGTCGAGAAGGAAGTGCAGCGGGGACTCGAGGAGGCTCTCGCCAGCCGCGAACGGGCGGTGCCGGATGCCTCGTCACAAAAAACCGGCGTATTCGCCGAACGATGAGAACCAAGGAGGGATGCGGGTGAGCGAAGCGAACCCCTGGGTGGAAGACGTCACCGAAGACCTGTTCGAGCGGCGAGTGCTCGAGCGCTCACACGAAGTTCCGGTGGTCGTCGATTTCTCGGCGGAATGGTGCGGTCCCTGCCGCATTCTGGGGCCGACGCTCGAAAAGCTGGCGAGCGAGCTCGGCGGCCGTTTCGTTCTCGCGAAGGTGGACGTCGATCGTGCCCCTCGCCTCGCGCAGCTCTTCGGGATAAGGGGCATCCCCGCCGTCATGGCGTTCCGCCGGGGCGAGGCCGTCGCCCAATTCACCGGAGCGCTGCCCGAAGACGCTGTGCGTTCGTTCCTCGCCAAGGTCTGTCCGTCGGAGGCCGATGAGCTCTTCGAGAGGGCGGAAAATCTTCGCGCGAGGGACACGAGCTCGGCAGAAGGACTGTATCGCAAAGCCCTCGATCTCGACGACGGTCACGAAGGGGCTCGCGTCGGTTTGGCGGAGCTCCTCGTCGAACGTGACGCTCGCGACGAAGTCGCCAAGCTCGTGGAAGGTCTCGAGCCCTTGGGACCCTTGGCCCAACGCATCGAGCACCTGCGCTCCGAGTTGCCCCTCCACGATCTCGCGCCGGAAATCTCCGAGACCGACCTGCGCAAGAAGCTTCAGGTGGATCCTGACGATGGACGATCCTTGATCGAGCTCGGCAAGCTCCTGGCATCGCAGCGACGATACCCAGAAGCCCTGGACGCCCTGCTGCACGCCGCGGGAGCCGACCGGGAGCTCGCCGAAGGAGAGGCGAAGGAGCTGATGGTGGACATTTTCAACGTCGTCGGCGTCCGGAGTGAGCTCGCCGACGAGTACCGCACCAAGCTCAGCCGTCTCCTGCACTGACCCCTGCCCGAGACTTCCTGTTGACGGCAGCCGGGAGTTGAGGCAGACTGGGCCTCGGAGGACGACAGGTGAACCCCGGAGCGCTTGTTTCGATGAAGCTCGGCCCCGCCGTCGTCGCCGTCCGCTTCTTCTATTTTGGCGCCTAGCGCGCCATATACTTTTCCTCCATAACCCGCCACTATGACGAAACGAGTTTGTTCTTTTCGAAAGGTTTTCCGAAATGAAGGACATCGCATCCGTTCGGCGTCAGATCGACGCGCTCGATCGGGACATTCTGAAATTGCTGGGGGAGCGCCGCAAGAGGAGCGTCGAGGCCGCGCGCGCCAAGGAGAAGGAGCCCGATTGGTTTCGTGACCGGGCTCGGGAAGCCGAGCTCCTCGCGAACCGCATCCAGGAGGGGAAGGCCTACGGGCTCGATTCGCATCTGGTGGCGACTCTGTTCGCCGAGATCCTCGAGGATTCCCTGTGGCAGCAGCAGGAGTATTTCCAGAAGAGGGCGAACGAGGAGCGTTCACCGGTTCGGGTGGCCTTTCAGGGAATCGAGGGCTCCTACAGCCATCTCGCAGCCCTGAAGCACTTCGCTCGCAAAGGCGGAAGCGCCACTTATCTCGGCTGCCACAGTTTCAAAGAAGTCGTCGACGCCGTGGAGAAAGGTACCGCCACCCTGGCGGTCTTGCCGATCGAGAACACGACCTCCGGCGGAATCAACGAGGTCTACGATCTCCTGCTGCACGCTCAGGTGTCGATCGTCGGCGAGATCAAGCTCAAGGTCGACCACTGTCTACTGGGTCTTCCCGATGCCCGAATCGAAGAAATCGAGAGAATCTATTGCCACCCGCAGACGGTAATTCAGTGCAGCAATTTCATCTCCCGATTCCCCAACGCCCGCATCGAATATTTCGCCGACACCGCCCTTTCGGGCAGGAAAATCAAGGAAGAAGGGCGGCCGACCCACGCGGCGATCGCGAGCGAAGAGGCGGCCCGGATATTCGGCCTCTCGGTGCTCGAGAGAAAGATCGCGAATCAGGAGGAGAACTACACGCGTTTCATCGTAGCGTCGCGAAAAGCCATCCGGGTCGACTCGCGAATCCCCTGCAAGACTTCCATCGTCATGATGACGGGACAGCAGCCGGGCTCGCTTCTCGAGACCCTGATGGTCTTCCGCGATCACGGGATCAATCTGACGAAACTGGAGTCGCGCCCCATCATCGAGAACCCCTGGGAGGAGATGTTCTACCTGGACTTCGAAGGGAACCTGGAGGATGAAAACGTACGCCAGGCGGTCGACGACGCGACCCGGACCGCTCGCTTCATCAAGGTCCTCGGCTGCTATCCCTCACAAGATCTGCCCGCTCGCGAAGTGAAGCTCCGGCAGCCGAGCTCGAGCGCCGCGGGTGAGAGCGCGCCCCTGCCGCGATCGCTTCCGTCGAAAGAAAGGCCGAAGCCGAACGGCTATCGGTTGGCCAGCCGGGACTACAAAGAAGATGACACCGTCATCGAAGTCAAGGGTGCGCGCATCGGGGGACCGGAGGTCGTCGTAATCGCCGGACCCTGCGCCGTGGAGTCGCTGGACCAGATCATGGCTTGCGCTCGCGAGGTGAAGCAGAATGGCGGACAGATCCTGCGAGGCGGATGCTTCAAACCGCGCACGTCCCCCTACAGTTTTCAGGGGCTCGGTTACGATGGCCTCGACATGCTCGTCGAAGCCGGCAAGAAGTTTGGCCTTCCTATCGTAACCGAGGTGCTGTCACCCGAGGACGTGGCGCGCGTGGCGGAGAAAGCAGACATTCTCCAGATCGGGGCACGCAACATGCAGAACTTCACGCTCCTTTCCGAGGCCGGGCGAGCGCGACGTCCGGTGATGCTCAAACGGGGCATGAGCTCATCGCTCGAGGAGCTCCTCCAGGCCGCCGAGTACATTCTCGCGGGGGGCAACCAGCAGGTGTTCCTGTGCGAGCGCGGAATTCGGACGTTCGAGACGG